>CALCMV010000020.1 GCA_937967535.1 uncultured Saprospiraceae bacterium | reverse complement strand
CCGTTTAAGTTTGCTTGCGGGATAGTACTCGTCTGACGAAGGTTTTTGTGAAATATAGTGATTTGTCTCATAGAATATTCGTATTGAATAAAGGGATTCGTCTGACGAGTATTCGCTTTAGGCAAAGTTAAATGGCTAGCCTTTAAGACCAAATCTTCCGTTACCGAATTTCCAAAATGTCTAAAGTCCAGTTGGCATACCACCCATAAATTTAAATTTTTAATAATTATGAAACAATTACTACCCGTCATATTTCTCTCTATGACCGTATTTTTTGCTTGCGAAAATATGGACAAACCCCAATTCCAAGCCATCAATAATGTGGAACTAAAATCCATCAATATCGCCAACGGATTTAATGTAGAAATGAGTGGGGATCTTACTTTTTTTAATCCAAATGATGTGACAGTTGATGTCTCCGAACTCGAAGCTGATGTCTATATCAATGGCAATAAAATCACCACAGTTACTCAAAATCTGAAAACTCAAATGAAAGCCAGCGATGAATTTACCATTCCACTCACCTGCAATATTCCTCTCGAAACCGTCTTCAATGATTTCAAAAAAGGTGGTTTTTTGAATAATTTAATTAAAAAGAAAAAAATCGACCTCAAATTGGACGGTGCGCTCAAAGCTACACGCGGTGGCGTGGGCATGGATGTACCTTTTGATTATGAAGAAACACATGAATTGAAAATCCTTAGCTCATCTTCTATCTTTAAGTAACAGAGGCTTCCAGCCTGCACTTTTATCCAAAATCTGACGTGGTTCAGGCTGGAAGCCTGTGCTACTTTCTGAATTGATTTTTTTATGAGAAAACCTAATGACATTCAATTGAGACATAGCAGAAAACTCACCTTGCATTTTCAAAATGCAAGGCGAGTCAGTACCGATGACTTTAGCCGTCGCATTAGCAAGCTGAGGGCTAAAGTCGTCAGTACAGTTGTTTGCCTTTTCTGCCTATTATTTCTCGCAAATTGTGGAGAAAAAATATCTCCCGAAGAAGAACGCGCCCGCCAAGCATACAGCGAATTGATGTACAGCTTTCGCTTCCCTTATATGCTCGACAAACCTACGCAAGTGTACAAGCTGCCGGAGGTCTTGCGCGAGATTTCGGGCTTGGGCATCACCAAGACCGGAGAGGTGGGATGTATTCAAGACGAGCAAGGTGTTATTTTTATATATGATACAGAACAATGTGAAATCAATCGCAGAATAGGCTATGGAAAAAACGCTGATTATGAAGGAGTTACCTTTGCAGGTGATGATGCTTTCGTATTGCGTACCAATGGCAATATCTATCGCGTAGTCGCCTTTGACGGCGGGCAGCCCGTCCGCCAAAAACATAAAAGCCTTCTCAATCGAAAAAACAATACCAAAGGCATCGCCTACGAAGCCGGCAAAAATCGCATTCTCGCCATTTGTAAAGATGGTTACGCCACAGGCGATGGCAATTTTATCGAACAACTCGCCATTTTCCCCTATGATATTGACAGCAATACCGTAGCAGATTCGGTAGCATACGCACTCAATATTGACCAGATAAAAACCTATGCCGAACTCGCCTCGCCCGAAACCTACCGCGAGGTATTTCCGATGTTTTACAGGGCAAATTTGACGACCTTTCCCATCTATCCTTCTGCACTCGCCGTACATCCAAAAACGGGCGATATTTATATTGCTTCGGCAGCAGGCGGTTTGCTTTTTGTGCTAAATTCTGAAGGTGTACTTGTTCATATTGAACGACTTAGAGAAGATGCCTATTTGAAAATTGAAGGCTTGGCATTTCGCCCGAATGGTACACTACTGATGGCTTCGGAAGGGGAAGAAGAACCGGGAGAGTTGTATGAATTTGAGGCGATTTCTGATTGATTGAATTAATGTAGAATTTTGCGTAGCGCAACTAAAAAAAATAATCATTAATTATTATACATTAATCATTAATCCTCGTACATTCGTATTGAATTTCAATTTAAAATCAAGTCATACGAATGGAAAACGGGCTTTTTGGCATAGAAAATTTGGACACCTACTTCGTTGTCGGTATTTTGGTGTTTTTTGGAATATTGGAAACGATAGCGGGCTATTTGCACAGCAGCAAACGCACGGGAAGTGATTGGATTCAGGAGGTTGGGAGTTTTGTAGTATTGGCGGTCTTGATAAAGCCCGGAATTGTATTGGCGGTTTGGAGTTTGGGTGTTTTATTATTTCCGAATATTCAATTTACACTCAGTCATTGGAGTATATGGCTGATGTTGCCCTTTTATTTGCTGATTGATGATGTGTTGCAATATTGGTATCACCGTTCCGCGCATGAGTATGAATGGTTGTGGAAGCTGCATCGTCCGCATCATCAGGCAGAAGAAATGGGCTTTTTTGTATCCTATCGAAATGCGGCTTTGTACTATGTTTTGATGCCCAATTTGTGGTGGGTAGCTATCGTCACTTTTTTGGGTGGTGCGCCTTCGGTAGCTTTGGGTTTGATACTCAAGCAATTGGTGATTATCGGTTCGCATAGCCGCATAAAATGGGATGCTTTTTTATATAAGTACAAGATTTTCAATCCTTTAATGACCCTTTTAGAACGCATCATCATCACGCCTGCTTTCCATCACGCACATCATGGCAAATCTATCAAAGACGGCATCAGTGACCCCAACGGCAATTATGGCAATACATTTTCTTTGTGGGACCAGATATTTGGCACTGCCATTTTTACCCGCCAATTTCCTATGGAATATGGTTTGCAGACCAACCCAAAAGATAAATGGACAGCAAGTTGGTTTTATCCTTTTATAAAGTCCGACAAACCCGAAAGTGAAATCGCCAAAGGCTTCAAAAAACAAAACAATACCAAAGCGGAACCCACTGAAATTCACCTTGAAAAAGGCGAAAAATATCTGTGGTGTCAATGCGGATTCAGTCGCAATCAACCCTTTTGTGATGGTTCGCATCATGGCACAAAACACAAACCCTTACTCTTTGAAGCACAACGAAGCGGCAAGGTCAGACTCTGCAATTGCAAAGCAACAAAAGCAGCACCTTTCTGCGATGATTCACATATCACCCTAACGTAATGCCTCAGGAAACACAACAACACAACAACACAACAACACAACAACTCAACAATTCAACAATTCATCAACACATTCACTATGAAATACGATTACATTATAATAGGTGCAGGTTCGGCAGGATGCGTACTTGCCAATCGCCTGACTGCCAATGGAAAACACAGCGTTTTGTTACTCGAAGCGGGTGGAAAAGATACCAAGTCGGATATTTCCGTTCCTGCGGCTTTTTACAAATTATACAAAACGGATGTGGATTATGCTTTCCACACCACCCCGCAAAAGCATATGAATAATCGGGAAATGTTTCTCCCGCGTGGCAAGGTACTTGGAGGGTCGAGTAGCATCAATGCCATGATTTACATTCGTGGAAATCGGCAGGACTACGATGAATGGGCAGCACTCGGCAATCGCGGTTGGTCGTATGATGATGTTTTACCTTATTTCAAAAAGTCTGAAAATCAGTCGTTTATCAAAAATGAATATCACGGACAAGATGGACCATTGGACGTACAAAACCGAAATTATACCAACGAATTGTCGCGTGTTTTTGTACGTGCAGGTGTGGAATTGGGCTATGAAGAAAACGCAGATTTTAATGGCGAAAAACAAGCCGGATTTGGTCAATATCAAGTCACGCATCGCAATGGAAAGCGATGTAGTACGGCAGTGGCATACCTCAACCCTGCCAAATCAAGGTCAAATCTCACCATTCAGACCAAAGCGGTCGTAGAGCGTATTCTCATTGAAAATGAAGCGGCTAAGGGCGTAATTTATCATCAAAACGGACAGCAACACCAAGCCGAAGCCGCCCGCGAAGTTCTCCTATGTGCGGGGGCGTACAACAGTCCGCAGGTGCTGATGCTGTCGGGTATTGGTGACGGTTCGGAATTGCAGCAGCACAATATTCCGCTACAAAAACACTTGCCGGGTGTCGGAAAAAACCTGCAAGACCATCTAGTATATTTTGCTTTATTTAGAAGTAGTTATAAAAAATCGCTGGATAGTGCAGAGAATTTTCCGGCGATAGCCAAGCACCTTTATCAATATTTTTTGGGTGGCAAAAAAGGACCTTTCGCAAGTAATGTAGGTGAGGCAGGTGCATTTGTCAAATCTTCGCCCGACCAACCCGCGATTGATATTCAATACCATTTCGGACCGGGATATTTTCTCGAACACGGCTTCCAAAAACCCGATGGCAATGGCTATTCTATCGGCGGTAAAGTCTTGAATCCGTCTAGTAAAGGCACAGTCAAACTGGCTTCGGGCAGATACGATGTAGCGGCAGCCATTGACCATAATTATATGAGCGATTCGGATGATGTGCGACGCTCTATTTGGGGTTTCCGATTGGCACAACGCCTAGGTATGACAAAGGCATTCGAACCCTATCGTATCGGATTTTTTATGCCTGAAAATCTGCTAAATGATGATGCAGCCATTGAAGATTTTATCCGTGCTACAGGCGAAACACTCTACCACCCGACCTCCACTTGCAAAATGGGCAATGACGATATGGCAGTCGTCGATGATAAACTTAAAGTGCATGGAATCAAGGGCTTACGTGTAGTAGATGCCTCCATTATGCCCAATGTTGCACGCGGCAATACCAACGCCCCAACAATTATGATTGCCGAAAAAGCAGCAGATATGATTTTGGAAGATAGCAAAGCAGCTAATAATGCAACAATGCAAGAATTAGCCAATGCTTCAATTTAATGAGTGAATATATGCCAATGTCTTCGCCAAATTATGAATTATGAATTTTGAATGACAAATGAATTTAAATTTTTCGGCTACCCGTTTAAGTTTGCTTGTGGGATAGTACTCGTCTGACGAAGGTTTTTGTGAAATGTAGTGATTTGTCTCATAAAATATTCGCATTGAATAAAGGGATTCGTCTGACGAGTATTCGCTTTAGGCAAAGTTAAATGGCTAGCCAATTTTACTTTGTTTTTGTTGATAATTAAAAATTAATAAATTAAATATTTTTTCTTATTCAAAATTCAAAATTGGCGAACACATTGGCAAAACATTATCACCTTAAAAAGTATAAGCTGCACGAAATGTTATCAATCGGTGTACCTGCCTTCCGATGGAATTAATGCTAAAAATGGAATGTTCCCAATGGATATTGATGCCGATATTGCGGGTGATGTAATAGGTCATCCCTCCGATAAAATTCACGTCATCGTCCCTATAATTGTCTGATACTTCGTCGGTTACGTCCAGTCCATTGCTGTCAATAAAATTAGTATTCACCAATCTTCCGTAAGCAAAACCTGTACTAAATACCCAGCGTTGGTCTATATAATGTATCATCACCGGAATTTGTGCGTATGCCAGTCGGAAGCGTTGGAAGCGATTAATGCTTTCGTCTTGTCCTCCCGGTGTGCTGCCCAATTGAGTAAAACCAATCCCTATACTTGGTTGAAAACGCCCGACCCAGTCGTTTCTATCCAACAAAATATTCACCTGACCACCGACATTCACGCCGACTTTATTGAAACCCGCCAGTTCATCTCCATCAATTTGAGAAGCATTAAAACCAGCTAATAAAGTCAGTCGAAATCGTGTATCTTGATTGCTGCCGATTGTTTTGCCATCGGTCAAATCGCCTTGTGCCTGCGCCCATATAGGCATTAACAAAATTAAAAATATTATTATTCGTCTCATAAAATAATTTATAATTGCTGATTGTAACGTTTTGCGTTAGTAAAAACATGATAGTATATAATATGCTGATTTTCAGAATTTTGTGAACCTTACTCGTCGGACATTTTCAAAATGTCAAACGACTTAGGCCTTGTCCCGACGAATGACGGGGTTTATCTTCCAATTTAAATTACATCACCAACGCAATCCGTTACAATCATTATAATTGTATTGAACCTAGCGTGGTGCATCCTGCGGCAAGGGCAGGAAGCACCATGATAGGTTTTTAATAATTCTAAAATTAAACTTACCTTTGAAACGAATCACGAATTAACGAGTTACGAATCAACGATTTTCAAAAAATGTTCAAATATACAACATACACACTAAAAAAAATCGAAAATATTTTTGAGGAACAAGAATATACTATCCGTTATGCTAAAGGTAATTTTAAGGCAGGATATTGTATTGTAGAAACTAAAAATGTGATTGTGATTAATAAATTCTTTGATACCGAAGCCCGCATCAACAGCCTGTTGGATGTGATGGCAAATGTCGAAATCAATGAAGAAAAACTCAGTGAAAAACCACTCGAATTTTATAAAAAACTGAAAAAGAAGGTCTTAGGGGAGAGGAGAGAGGAGAGAAACGAGACGAGAGAGGAGAGAGAAGAGACTGGAGAGGAGAGAGAAGAGACGAGAGACGAGAGAGACGAGACTGGAGACGAGAGAGACGAGATTGGAGAGGAGAGAGAAGAGACTGGAGACGAGAGAGAAGAGATTGGAGGGGAGGAGAATGAACCGTCTACCGTCAGCCGTCCACCGTCTACCGTTAGCCCTCCATCGTCTAGTATTGAAGAATGAAAGTGACATTTCTGGGAACGGGAACTTCGCAGGGTATACCGGTTATTGGTTGTACTTGTGCAGTGTGTCAATCGTCCGATTTGCGGGACAAACGACTGCGTACATCGGTGATGATTGAGGCAAAAGGCAAAATAATTGTCATTGATACCGGACCGGATTTCAGGCAGCAAATGCTGCGTGAACAAGTGCATCATGATTTAGATAAATTTTGTGTGGATGCCGTCCTATTTACACACGAACACAAAGACCATATTGGAGGATTGGATGATGTACGCCCCTTTAATTTTCGATTCCGGCGGGATATGCAGGTCTACGCTACGGCGCAGGTGCAGGAGGCTTTGAGGCGCGAATATCAATATGTTTTTACGCCGCCATTTTATCCGGGTGCGCCGTTGATTGAACTCAATACCATTTCAAAAGATAAAAAATTTACCGTCGAAAATATAGATATTCAACCCATTGAAATCATACATGGCGAATTGCCCATCTTAGGATTTCGCTTCGGAGATTTTACTTATCTGACGGATGTAAAAACCATTTCCCCGAAAGAAAAAGAAAAAATACAGGGTACAAAAACGCTTGTATTGAGCGCATTGCGACAAAAGGAACATCACTCGCACCTCACACTGCAAGAAGCCCTCGCATTGGTCAAAGAATTTGAACCCAAACAAACTTATCTCATCCACATGAGCCACCTTTTGGGTAAGCACAAAGTTATCAACCAAGAATTGCCGGAGAATGTACAATTGGCTTATGATGGATTGAAAATAATTTTGAATGGTATAAAATGCTGAATTCTTTTCGACAACTCGACAACTCAACAATACAAATGAAAGAAGAATTAATATATGGTCGGCATCCCGTATTGGATGCGATACGTGCGGGGCGCGAATTGGATAAAGTGTTGCTACAACGCGGCACACGCGGCGAGTTTGAAAAAGAGGTGCGTGCGCTGTGCAAAGAGCATGATATTCCGCTTCAATACGCGCCCAAAGAACGCCTCCAAAAATGGACGAAAGGCAATCATCAGGGGATTATTGCTTTGTTGTCGGTAATTCCGTATTACAAATTGGAGGATTTGGTGCCGATGCTGTATGAGCGAGCAGATGCGCCTTTGATTGTGGTCTTGGATGGGGTGACGGATGTACGAAATTTTGGAGCTATCGCACGTACTGCCGAATGTGCGGGCGCACAAGCACTCGTGATACCGCGCAAGGGCGCAGCCCGTATCAATGCCGATGCTTTGAAGACTTCGGCAGGCGCATTGACACACTTGCCGGTCTGCCGCGAAGATAGCTTAAATAATGCTGTTGAATTTTTGCAACTGTCAGGTATTCAGGTATTTGCAAGTGATTTGAAGGGAGAAAAAATGTTGCATGAATTGGATTTGACCGTACCAACCGCAATTGTTTTGGGTGCAGAAGATGAAGGAGTGAGCCATTCGATATTGAAGAAATCCGAGCGATTTATTATTCCGCAAAAAGGAAAAACAGACTCCTATAATGTATCCGTAGCAGCCGGTATGATATTGTATGAAGTGCTAAGGCAAAGGTTTTGAAAATTCCAAATCACAAATTCCAAATTCCAATTCAGGTGTGTTTTATTTTTATATTTTATTGAAAATGATATAATATTTTTATTGATGAAAATGACCATCACTTCCATTCGTTTGCGTTCTCCTTTCAAATTTTTCCCGCTATCCTTGTACGCGCTACACATTTTAAAACAACTCAAAAGTACCGATTGTGTTGAGTTCAAAAAAACAGGTTTGTGGACGATGCACTACACCATGACTTTGTGGCGCAATGAAGAAGATTTGAGGGCTTTCGCCACAAGCGGCGCACACCGCGAAGCCATGCAAAAAGGTACAAATATCGCCCGCGAAATCCGAACCCTGACGATGGATGCAGAACAATTGCCCAATTGGAAAACCGCAAAAAAGATGCTGCTTGAACAAGGAAAATCTGTGGTTTTTTAGAGTTCAGAACCTTTCACTCGCGGAAGTCAGACCATGAAATGGTTTGACTTCTGCTTAGTGCCTAAATCGTGAAGTCTTGCGCTATTTTTGCAAAAAATGAGTGAATGAGTGAATGTTGAATGAGTGAATTTTTCTAATGAATAATGCTAAAATGTACTAATGTTTCTGAATTATCGCATTGTAACATTATCACATTGGCGCATTAATTATTCACTCATTCACTCATTATAGTAGTGACTTCCCTTATTCTTCTGCTTTCTTTCTACTCGCGTAATGCACTTTCAAAGCATTGGCTTGGCGCAATTCCGTTTTCACATCACCGACTATACCCATTGTTACCTGCTCATCTACGTGCAAAGTTGTCGAATATTTCTGCGGGTTGGCAGCGACAAATCGTTGAACATCTTTCACTTCGGCAAATGCGTCATTCAACTGTATGCGTGGCGATGTGCCTGCGTTTTTATTGCTTGGTTGTCCGATATATATATGGTTAATTTCATCGTGTCGTTGTAGTTTTTCTGATTCGCTTGCATGTGGTGGTATGACTTTCACCAACAAATTATTCTCCTGAATAATGGCAACCACCATAAAAAAGAACAACAAAATGAAAATAATATCGGGCAGCGATGCCGTCGAAATAGTCGGGCGACTGCGCTTAGGTTTACTTTTTAATTTAGCCATGATTAATGAATAAGAGAATGAATGAATCATAATGCTACAATGAGGTGAACATTGTAGCATTATCGCATTTCAGCATTGTAGCATTACTTGAGTGCAAAATCAGTGGGTTCTGCCTCTGAAATAACTAAGGGAATGTCTTTGCGAATCGCTTTTTTTGCTTCTTTGTTGAGATTTTCATAAGCCTTTCCATAGCGTTTGAGGGCTTCTTCCTGCCGAATGTTATTGTAGGCGGCTTTGAGTTCGTTGTATACCGCGATATAGGTTTCGTAGCTCGTCTCGCGGTCATTTTGGAGAGAAATAACAGCTACGCGCGGGCTGCGCGGCATGTCTGTACGTTGGTCAGGATTTAGAATAAACTCAATGGTGCGCTCTTTGAGTCTCGAAATAGGAACCACCTCACCGCGTACAAGGAGTTCGTCATTTCTATTGACTTTTACGGAAAGAACATTGCGTTTTATTACGTCTTCCGCTATCGGTTCGTCCGTCCAAGGCGGTAGTTTGACCGTAATGCCTTTATCCACATCAATTGTAGTAGTGACGAGAAAGAATATGAGCAGCAAAAAAGCGATGTCTGCCATTGAGCCTGCGTTGACTTGGTTATCAAATCGTTTCATGATGAATTATTTTATTGTTAGTCGGGTTGCGGGTTGCGAATTAATAAGATATTTTTTGCGAAGCAAAAAATTAAATACCCCAGAACCCGTAACTCGCAACCCGAATCAAGTGTTAGAAAAGTCGTTTGTTAGGAGAGATGCGACTTGGTGAGAAATTGGTGGGTGAGAGAACATTATTCAGTATAGAATCAATGGGAGTGATTAGTGTTTTTCATAAAAATAGATATGTATTACATTTCTTTAATCACATCTAAATCGTTATTATCCATTAATTATCAATGAAATAAGAATTGTTAAGACTTTAATTTGTAAAAACAAATAAAACTGTTCCTTTCAACTTCCAGATAAATCCCTGACCTTGCAATCGAATTGAGGGATAAAACGGATGAAAACCTTTTAATCCACTTCAATTCAAATTAAGAGTTAACGGAACAAAGGTTACGAGTTGGCAGAATAAACGTAAAAGTTATGGTTTTGGTCTTTATCCAATTTCCTATACTGCTTTCGTTCTTCTAATAAACTCGCAACCCGTAAACCCGCAACTCGAATTAACAACATGAATCGCAGACGTACCTTTTTTGATTCGCGCGAATAATTAATCAATCAACGCCTTTACGGAGGGTAGTTCCGAATCTGTGCTTTGGCATGGGCTGGGCGAGGTATGTCTATACGCGAATAAGCATGATTTCTTAACTTTTAAAATTATGAACGATGGATTGCATAAACATAGATTCAACTAAGTTTACTACGGTTCTTCTGGATGAAGTAATTGATACTTCATTAGAATCACACCGTCAGCGAATTCGACATTTATATCGAAGGCTCGGCTATGGTGCCAGCCTTGATGATATCAACGCTATTAATCCCAACCCTGGAGACAGTACTACATTTGCAGACCTTGTAGATGGGCTTATTAGTGCTGCTGCTAGTACTACATTTCCTGCCGAATTTGACTGGACGGAGAGAGGAGTTGCTATTCAAGGATATTACTGCAAGGACATAAAAAAATACATAGGAACTGTGTGCGATGTTACTACTGGTGCAGTCATACAAGGGGATTGTTCTTGTTCGACGACAAATGTACCTGTGCAATTAGACGAAGACGATAAGCCTGTCAATAGTAATATTGAGATTAAAAATATTTTCCCTCCCTCTTCTATCAACGGTATATTATCTAATTACTGGATGAATGAATCCATTGTTGGTATAACAAATAGCATACGTGCTAAACTGATGTTATTCTGGCATAGTCATTTTGCTGCCGATGAAAAAGTACATCAGGATCCTCACGCAGTACTACGATACTTCAAAGTGTTGTTTACCTATGCCTTTAGCGATTTCAAAGAATTTGTCAAAGAAATAGGCAGAACACCTTTGATGTTGGTTTTCTTATCCGGTCACGATAATCATGGTAATCCGTCAGGCCCCACCAATGGCAATCCCTATCCTAACGAAAATTATGCTCGTGAACTACTTGAACTTTTCACGATGGGAATAGAGTATAATGATGAGCCTAACTATGATAAAAGTGATATTAACGAACTTGCAAGGGCACTTTCAGGACTGAGAGTAAGAAGATATATAGAAGGGAGAGTGCCTAATGAAGATGAGTTGCGCTTTCAGTACAACAGGCATGACTGGGTTGAAAAAACTATACTTGAAGTAACTTACAATAGTGCAGATGCAGGTTGGGAGAATATATTCAATGGTGCTCTTTCTGTTCCCACAGAGTCCGGTCCTAACGGTCAACCATATTACCCCACAGACATTACAAGGAAGCCATATACACAGTATTCAGGGAGTGATTATCAGGATAGTAACGATGATACTGTGACAGATGGTGATTATATTGATGATAGTGGTAACCTCGTAATTTATGACGGAGTTGACGAAAAAACAAAGCGAATGATTATCACCGCAATGGTAGATGAATACAATTACATTCACGACAATATCATCTTTGTTGAAAAAGAAAATGCCATTGCTTATTTCATCTGTAAAAAACTCTACAAATTCTATGTGTACGGAGATACGGATAAATTAGACCAAGGTAGTCTTGACAGCTACATTGAATCTCTGGCAACAACTTTCAAAGATAGCAATTGGGATATTGCTTCCGTGCTCAAACAACTCTTCAAAAGCGAACACTTCTATGATCCCGGCATTATGGGAACGCAGATTAAAAGCCCTGTAGAGTGTGCAGCCTCTTTTTTTAGAGCAGCTAATTTACAACCGAACAACGGCTTCGATGGTAACGGTGGCAGTGGGCACTACGCCTACCGATTAGGTCTTTTCCCTGCAAACTATATTCCTACCGCCGATAAAATAATAACGAACCCACAACATCCCAATTACTATGGAGGTACTTACAACCTAATAACGGGAGAAGGCATAGAACCTGCATTTGTACGCTCTTTATATGGAAGCCAGGTATATCAAGGAGATATAATGAAAATGAATAAAACCTGTGCTAAAATGGGACAGCACCTGCTCAACCCACCCGATGTAGCAGGTTGGCCCGGACATCATTTATGGCTCAATGAATTTACATTGGTAACAAGATGGGAAATGGTGAGTAGGTATTTTATAGATTATCTCTCAACTGCTCCTCAGAATAATATCACTTTAGAGTATGATACCTACGGGAATACCTATGGAAATGTTATGAATGCTTTGAATGAATTCCGAAAGATGGCTGCCCCCTCTGCTACTAATACCGATGCTTTGCACGAGGTTAGTCTTCCCACCCCACTGCCAACAGAGTTAAATGGAATTCCCACAGATGGTATTCAGATGGTATGGAAAATGTGGCGACACATGTTTGCGGTTGAGCCGACACCAAGGCAAATTATAGATGCCTGGGCAGCCTATATGGAAAATTATACTTATCCCGGATTTCCAAGTCCGAACAGCGACAGCCCTGAAGTAAGGAGAAGAATTGGTAATCTGCTTTTACACTTTATTCGCCAACCAGAATTTCAACTGATTTGATGTTTCCACTCAATTCTATAACAAATAAAATAAAAAATAATGTTTAAATTCAATAAAAATAACCGTGTGGGAACAAGGCTACAAGATGGTGCAACTGCCCACACTGCCGACCACCAACAATGGAGTCGTCGTCAATTCCTATCCGGTACAAGTATGGCGGCTGCCGGAGGCTTGATATTCGGCAGCTCTCCTTTACTCTCGTGGGCATCTCCATTATTGTCATCTCTTTATGAGAATCCCGACAATGACAGAGTACTGATACTCATTCGCCTCAATGGAGGAAACGATGGATTAAATACCATTGTTCCTTATGGTACTAATTACAGGCGAGAGCGATATGAATGCCTACGCAAAACACTCAAGATTGAGGATGCTGACTTGACGGGCTTAGATGTAGGTACTACCTCTTCTGGATTTGCCCTACCTAATTGGGCAGATCGTATGCATTGCATGTGGGATGCCGGTAATATGGCAGTCATTCACAATGTAGGCTATCCGAATACCAATCGCTCACACTTTGCAGGTTCGGATTTATGGGCAAGTGGTGCCAATAATGGCAGCCAACCTTTTGATGAACGTAGCCGAACAGGATGGATGGGCAGATATTTCAACGAAACACTACCCGCATTTTTGAGCGCACCACCTACCATACCACCCGCCATTCAAATAGGTACTTCTAATAATTTGATATTCAGAGGTAACAATGGCATACCCCATGATTTGGTTTTTACGGATTTGGAAGCATTCTATGAGTTGATAGAAAGTGGACAACTGTATAGCACAGGGATGTTTGGAGACGAGGCTTGTGCAAGAGACATCGAACGTACATTTGTGCGTCGAATTGCCAACAATACTTTTCATTACGCAGCATCGGTAGGAAATGCTTATAGAAAAGCCTCTCTAAAACACGAAGACCATTATGGTAGCGACAACGGCCTGGCTGACCAACTAAAAATCGTTTCAAGGCTTATTAAGGGCGGACTCAAAACCAAAATTTACATGGTGTCTTTGGGCGGTTTTGACACCCATAATGCCCAATACGATACACACCGCGCACTCATCCAAACATTGTCGGATGCCGTTCATGCCATTCAATACGACCTTACTCAAAACGGACACTCCCAACGAGTTCTGATGATGACATTCTCCGAATTTGGCAGAACAGTCACACAAAACGGAATAGGTGATAGTGCCGGAACTGACCATGGCACACTTGCCCCTGTCATGTTATTTGGCGATGCAGTCAACGGAAATAATTTTTATGGTACGCCTATCAATTTGGATACTAAGAAAATTGACAAGTTCGGATTGGTAAACTTTGAATCTACCAAATATAATGATGCTGCCGGAAATGTAATTGATGTAACGGGGCAGGAAGGAGCGATTGATTTCAGGTCGGTTTATGATAAAGTACTAAGAGATTGGTTGTGTGCAGATGCACAAACCGTGGAGAATGTACTTACATCACCTGACTCTAACATTGCTGACGCATACAGAAAATGCAGTGAACCTGAATTACCTAGCGATCCGTCTCCCAATTATCCACCGACACCACCCCATTGTCCGGAGTTAACAGCACCTGCCCTGCCCTCTGACTACTGTAATGACCCGCTCGGCGGTATGATAAGTGGCGGATGCCATGCTACGGTATCGCAATCCTCTACATTGGATGCTTACATTGCTTCTCTTGTTGCATTTGGTTACAACATCAAAGAAGGCGACAGCAACACAATTGAATTTAAGTATGCGACTAAGACAACCGCCAATGTAAAATTGGAAATATTGGACAATGGGGAGTCAGTCACCTTAGAGCCTATAATCGAAAGGTATCATGACGTTGGCAGCTACACCCATAATTTTTATACTAAAGACGGAGATGGAAATGATATTTTGACCTCCGGCAACAAATATAAATGTCGTTTGAATGTCAATGGAATGGTGGTAGAGCGTACCCTTGTGATTCAATAATTTTTCATAACAATCAAAACAAATATCATGTATAAAATAAAATATTATTTGTGGCTAATCGGGCTCGTTATGTGCTTTAGTGCAAATGCCTATTCCACAAATAACACGAATACTCATACAATGGTCAGTACCGAATCACTCAATAATACTGACCCCTGCGATGGTTTAATTCCGGGGAATGACGATGACGGAGATGGCATCATTAATAGTGATGAATGTGACAATGGTACAGACCCGACCGACGCTTGTGACCCTCCAAACTTACTCGTAAACAATGACTGTGACGGTGATGGTTTTTCAAATATTAGTGAGCTTACAGGAACGTGCAAATCCAATCCTCATGACTCATGCGACCCTCCGGGACAGAACATAGGTGTTGATTGTGATGGTGATTTGCTTACCAACAGTCAGGAGATTGCAGCGGGTACAGATACCTCTGACCCATGTGACCCTCCCGGGCAAAGTGCAGATGTTGACTGTGATGGTGATGGACTTACTAATAAGGAAGAAAATACAGGAATAGACGATGAAAGTACTCTTGCTATACCGGACGACACATCAGACCCGACAGACCCTTGTTCTCCTACACCCGAAATCGGTGACTGCGACGGTGATGGCTTGACCTATGAAGAAGAAACTACAGGAACGGATGATGAAAATACCATAGCTAATCCGAATGGTAATACATCCTCCCCTACTAACAGATGTAGTCCAGCTATAACCAATAATGATAGTAACCCTAACAATCCTGAAATCACTATCAACTCAGAAAATTGTCTCTACGGTTTCAATGTTTGTGCTTTAGATGAAGCTAATGATAGCAACTGTGGATACGGTAAAGCAAGTGTATGGTACAAATTTCAAGTAACTACTCCGGGTTACTATGAAATCAAAACGAACTATGCTTCATTCAACCATGTACTTACTTTATTCGACCCGAATATGTCTGAAATAGCTTGTACAAATGACGGTAAGTTTAGTTTCAGAGAGCATCTTTATGAACAATTATCTACTACGGGTTACTACTATGTTATGGTTACAGGTGTAGAAGATATTACAGAAGGTGTATTTTGTATTGAGGTAAATACAATAAATGGTCAAATTCCCACTAATCAGGATTGTAGCGGTGCTACTCCTATAGAACTCAATACCGAATGTCAAACAGGCAATAACAGATACGCCTCCTACGCCCATCCGCTACCTTTATGTAATCCATATGCAGGAGCATCCGTTTGGTACACATTCGAAGTACCTTTAAGTGGTGTAGACAAAGTTCAAATCAGCGCAGCAGTCAATTATTCCGAAGTGATTAGCCTGTATAAAGGTACTGGATGCAACGACCTTACAGAAATCGCCTGTAAACTGAACGGAACGGATTATAATGACGATTTGATTATAAGCGGCCTCTCCTCGGAGACAATATATTACGTGCAAATCTCCGGTAATTTTACAAGCATAGAAGCCGATAATGCAGACTGTAATGAAGGTAGCATAACTATATCAACCAACCCCGACTGCGAAGCACTATGTGAGCAACCGTGCAATGATTACAATCCCAATACGATAAACGATGTATGGGATGAAAGGTGCAATTGTGCCGGAGAATGTATCTATGCAGGTGATAGGTGTGATGACGGCGATCCCAATACAGTAGACGATACTTTTGACGGAGCATGCAACTGTGTTGAGTGCATAGAAAACGAACCCTGTGATGATGGTAATCCCAATATCATAGGTGAAGCATGGGACGGAAACTGCAATTGTATAGGAGGGACATGTCAACTTACTACTGTTGCTGACTGCCCAAATAGTGAATATATCATAACCGACAACTGCATGTGTAAATGCCTTAAAAAAGGCACATCCTGCGATGACGGTGATACAAATACCGAAAATGATGTATGGACAGCCGGTTGCGAATGCTTGGGTACGCCTATTGGCACAGGTAGTGATTGTGATTCAGAGATTGAGCTTACCAGCTCAGATGTATCCGGTCTGTACGAATCTTCCGACTGGATTACCAACCTCGGTGCGCTAGCTGTCAATGGCAGCCTCGAACTCCGAGCAGGCGATTACATCCATCTACAACCCGGATTCAGTTCTACCGGACCGACGACCTATTTCAATGGCAGAATTGAGGAATGTACACCTATCGAAGAGAGAACAGAAGAAGAAACCCTCCTCGCATCCGTCAAGCACTACCCCAACCCATTCAAAGACGAAATCAATCTCGAATTTACACTTGACTTTGATGCTGAAGTACAAATCATCATATCCGATGTCAATGGCAGGATGATAACACACCTGCCCGCCCAAAATCTATACACAGGTA
>CALCMV010000019.1 GCA_937967535.1 uncultured Saprospiraceae bacterium | reverse complement strand
AATCACCGCACAAGATTTGAAGTCGGCAAAAATACCTTTGGACACCTCAAAATTGTTGATAAAAACCGATAATTCCCGTTTGTGGGAAGACCTCTCGCATCCATTTTACGAAGATTATTGCGCCCTCACGCCCGATGCTGCCGAATGGGTGCGCGAGAGAGGAATCAGCTTGGTCGGCATTGATTATCTGTCAATTAGCCTATTCAAAGACCCGCCCGAAATCGTACATCAAATCCTATTGAAAGCCGCAATCGTGATTGTAGAGGGTTTGAATCTGACGGATATTTCGGCAGGGCATTATCGGCTGTTTTGTTTGCCGATGAAAGTAAAAGACGTGGACGGTATTCCGGCGAGGGCTATTTTGGAAAAATAGGAAGTTCGTCGTTCATTTGCTTAAAACCTCAAAATTCCCGAAATTTGCAAAATTCAATGAGTGAATGAGCGAATTTTGAATGAGTGAATGAGGTGTTTTCCGTATTTATTATTCAAAGTTCTACCACTAAAAATTTATTCACTCATTCACTCATTAAAAAATTCACTCATTAATATGGGAAGAGCATTTGAATATAGAAAAGCCACGAAGTTCGCCCGTTGGGACAGGATGGCAAAGCAATTTACGAAAGCGGGCAGACAAATCGCAATGGCAGTAAAACAGGGCGGACCCGACCCCGATACCAACGTAGTTTTGCGCCGTGCCATACAAAACGCCAAAGCAGTACAGATGCCCAAAGACCGCATCGAATCTGCCATCAAAAAAGCCTCTGATAAAGACACCACCGGATTTGATGTCGTCATTTATGAAGGCATGGCACCGCATGGCGTAGCCCTCGTCGTAGAAACCGCCACAGACAATACGACCCGAACGGTAGCCAATGTGCGTTCTTATTTTCGGAAGAAAAACGGTACGCTCGGCACATCAGGCATGCACAATTTTATCTTTGACCGCAAAGGCGTATTTTATATCGAACCCGAACACATCGCAGACCCGGAGGAGTTTGAGTTAGAATTTATTGATTTTGGCTTGGAAAAAATTATAAAAGAGACGGTAGAAGAAAAGGAATTTTACCAAGTCTATGTTGATTTTGAGGATTTTGGCAAAATGCAGGAAGCACTCGAAAAACAAGAAATTAAAGTCGAAAAATCAGAATTGGAACGCATCCCAAATGTCAGCAAAGAAATCACCAATGAAGAACATCTTGACGAGGTACTTGCCTTGATTGACTTAATGGAACAAGATGATGATGTGACGAATGTTTTTCATAATCTTGCGTGATTTCCAAGAAGTCAGACTTCTGAAAACAAGGCGGTCTGACTTCTTGAATCCTCATTGTTTCAAAATTTTCTCCGAAAATACACCGCCACTCCATTCCGCATCAATCAAATACATACCCTTCTGCCAATCTGCCAAATTCAATATCTGATGCTTATCTTCAAATTTGAATTGATAGACAAGACGACCATTCCAATCATAGATTCGGGCGATGGCAAATCCATCAAATTCAGGCAATTGAACATGCAAAATATCCGTCACAGGATTAGGAAAAACACTTAATTTATTCTCAATATTTTCATTATCAAATACTAAATATTCTTCATAAGGAATACCGTCATATACCAATTCATTGCTCATAAAAACCATATAATCCTCCACTTCGCCATACAAAAATGAGCCGCAATATCTAGCCTCTTCATTAGACGAAAGCACCACACGCATACGGGTAGCACCAAGCATAGCATCCGCCGGAATCATGGCATTGGCAGAAATCAAACCACTACTCGCTGATGTCCCGCTAATTACCAATTCACTAGCACCATCGTAGTCATTATCTTGGTTGAAATCAATAAAAATTTGCCAATAAAAACTATAATTTGCATCGCCTTTGCTAAAAAAAATAGGCTGTGTAGTAGCCCGCGTCATACTAAAACCGAAATCGGAAAAATCGCGGTAGCCGCCGTCATTGCCCGATGAATTTCCGTTGCTTGCGGTTGTGCCTACATAGTCAATCCATTGATACAGCGAGTAAGTAGCGGAGGCTGCACAATAGGGATTTTCGGGTATACAAGCCGTACAATTTCCGCCACAATCTACACCTGTTTCGCTGCCATTTTGGATGCCGTCGTCGCAAGTCGGGTCGGGAGTTTCGACAAAGCGCACCGTATAATCTTCCACTTCGCCATAATCAAAATGACCACAAACGGACGGTTCATTTTCAAAGCGCATAGCCACACGCATGCGAGTCGTATCGCTCGCCCATGCGGGAATGTGTATCACGCCTTCTGCAAAGCTATTTGTCGGATTCGGCGCAAAAACTTCCTCTCCCGCATCCTCAAAATCACCATCCGTATTAAAGTCAATCCAAATGCGATATTGCTCCACAAAAGGCGTACCCGCATAGCCCGGTGTAAGCCGCACCGCCACCGAATCGCCTATCGGAAGGTCAATAATATAGTTGGTAAAATTGCTATACGAAGAAGCTGCCGAATACTTTGTAAAATCTCCGATAGTGACACCTGCAAGCCATTCGTAATTATGGTCATTGCCTTGTGCATGACAATAATTTTCGCCTGATTCACAGCTACTTATACCGCCTATGCCCACAGCATACCAAGCATCAGCCGCCGATATTGCCGCTTGCGAACATGCGCCAAATAAATCCTCTGCCGCCTGAATACTCATCACTCTTGCCGACGAAAAATTGGATGTAGGAGAAAGATAAACTGTCTCGGTACGATAGGCAATTTGGGCAGCCGCTTCAATGCCTATCGGCACGATTTGGTAAGCATCGCCGTAGTCATTCACGCCTTCGCCACCCTCTGCCAATAGATAAAACCAATGATTGAACACCGAACTATTTGTGTGTACACCGCCATCGTCGTCGGGTGTCGTATGCCAATATTCGCCACCGTATGTGTCAGGGTGATTTCTGGAATTTGGGTCACTCATTGAGCGCAAAATATCGCCTGTTTCGGAGAGGTCTTCGCCGATGAGCCAAGTGGCTTTTTGAGGTTCGGAAAAATACTCCACACATGCTGCCCATATATCGCTAAAGCCTTCATTGAGTGCGCCCGATTCGTAAGAATATTGGAGTGCGGCGGTGTGGTCGCAGAGTGCATGAGCAAATTCGTGTGCTACTATATCTATCGAAGTATGCGCCGAAAAATCGTCGTTGCCATCGCCATAAAAAACAGCTTCACCATCCCAAAAAGCATTTGCCTGATGATTGCCAAAATGCACGTAGTTGTACATCGCCGCACCTGCATTGTCGAAGCTGTTTCTATCAAAATTTTCCCAAAAAAAATCATAGCTTGCCTGTGCGCCATAGTGAGCGTCCAATGCGGCATCATCTTGTGCATTATTGTCCCATTCCTGCCATACATTATCGTTGTCTGTGAAGTCGGTAGCGGTGGCGGGATTCGTCCCTTTATTGAGATTGAGGGTAAAGATGCCATTGCCGCGACTATCATCTCGCAAGCGGAAGGTATCGGTGGCGATTTGCTCCAATTTAAGCTCTTTCACACCGCTATATTTGGTGTAGCAAATGCCTTCGGTCGCATGCTTGATAATCGGATTTTGATGAATAAGCTCGCCCGTATGTGCGTGTATGTATACCTCTGCGCGACTTAGTGGTTGTGTGGCATAAATATCGAATTTGTAGACTAATGTAGGTTCTTCATAAGCAGCTCTGTTTTTGCGTTGCGGGTTTTCCAAAATAAGCAACTCGCCCTGCGGATAATAAGTAGCTTGCGGATTATTTGTTTGATTTTTTATGTGAATTTCATTGAAAAGTGATTGCCATTTGTAACGAGTGGCATTGATTTGACGTAGCGCAGATTGCAAGGCTTGGTACTCACTAATCTGAGGCTCAATATTAAAATTTTGATTGATGCCTACAAAATTGCCGGACATGGCATAAAGGTAGCCTTTGCGGGTGTGCATGGTATAAACGGCATGTTCTACGCGAATATTTTTATGGTATTGTTGGTATTTAAAATGAGAAAAATCAGCAGGATTATTTATTGTTTTTTCTAATAAAAAATCATCCGCAGAAAGGTGATTAACTTGCCCAGGCAATTGCGTTTTTATTTCTTGGGGAAGATATTTTTGCGGATTTTTGAATTGATGAAAAACAGGCAATGTTTCCATATTATCAGCAAGAAACTTTGCCCCGTTTTGTCCCCATGAAAATGTACCGACTAGCAGGATAGCTACGATTGCTGTCAGCGTTTTTTTGATTATCATCTTTAATTAAGTTTGAATATAAGAAGCCTTTAAGTATTCAAACAAATTAAAGCATCCAGCTATGTATTTTGCGTGTGAATTAGAAAGATTGTGACAAGGAAAGTGCCTTTGATATTGTATTTATTCGATAGTTATATTGTCGGGAATAAATATTTGATATTCTACAATAGTTAGCGCAGGTTCACCCGATACTATAACTTGCGGCAGATTTGGATTCAAGTTAATAATGGCTGTACTACCCTCTTGTCTGTATTCTGCCTTATAGCTACTCTCTGCACCCATGCCTTTGGCTTTCACTTCCACATAAATTAAGATAAAATCACCCAACCAAGTATTTATAATACTCGAATCTACACTTGACAATATCTTTACAGATTGTACCGTTTTTTCAGGAGTGAAAGTTTGCATAATCTTCTTTGTGGTTTGTGCCTGAACATTTGCAATAAAAAACAAAAACCAAGAACATACACATGCAGTCTTTAGTATAAATCTCATCCTATTATTTTTTGAAATGCGGAAGAAAATAATAAATACAGGTAGGAAGGTTTTTTATCCGCTATCTCATAAGCAATATAAAGGAATTTGCGCTGAAATGCAATAAAAATAGTTCGTATGTTTTTTTTATTATTTTAAATAATGCGTTTAAACTAATTCATTATCAATATGTTTATTAAAATAAATTTTACATTAATATTATTTGTAAATACTTGATAATCAAATTTATGAAAGGTTGCACGGACTATTAATAGGCAATCAAAACAAAAGTTGTGAAACGATATACAAGCCATACGTGAGGTAGAACGCGAGGTATTTCTTTACATTTTTTTGACAAAACATTTTATTAATTAGTATTTAAAAAATAAAAATTGTGTTTGCTGCTTCAATGTGTTCGCTAATTTTGAATAATAAAAAATATTGGCTCATACGGGAAATTAGGTGGAATACATCGTGAATATTTGAAATGTTGATGATAAATACCTGATTATCAAACTTATAAGGTTTTCAAAAACCTTATAGGTTTGGGGTTTACTTGACCTTCCACCTAATTTCCTACATGAGCCAAAAAGGTATTCTGATTTATTTTTACAAACAGCACATGAACAACAATTTTACCAAAACGAATCTCATAATTTTCTCAATTACATTATTTTTTTCCTCTTGTGGTGGTATCAAGGATTTTAAATCAAATAATAATCAAGTACCGGAAATCATCGGTCAATATCTCAATGAAGAAAAATATTTTGATGAAGATATTTTCCTAAATGAAGCCACCAAAACATCTACCAATTTCTGCCCAAAATTAAGCGAACCTTACTGGGTAGTTCCTTCCAAAGGATTAGCTTCCGACATTAATATTCAAAAGTCAAATAACAACGTCTCTATTGCTATTCACCATCAGAAAATATACCTCGCCTTCCGAACCGGACCGACACATTTTGCTTCTCGAAAGACGGGCGTATACGTCATTTCAAGTGAGGATGGTAAACGTTGGCAGAAAGAATTATCCCTATTTTTCGGAAAAGATGTGAGAGAACCATTTTTAATTCCCATCAATGGCGAACTGCACTTTTATTTCTTCACCGCAGGTGTGAAAATGACCGCATTTGAACCGCAAAGTATTTCTCATTATAAATTAAATGAAGATGGAAATTGGTTGGAACTCGGCAATGTGTTGGGTAAGGGAGAGATACATTGGAGTATGAAAAAAAGAAACGGACATGTGTATGTGACCAGCTACGAAGGTGCTCATTATCAACTAAAAGGGGCATCAAATGTATCGCTATATTTCAAACAAAGCACAAACGGTACAGACTTTTTTCCGACTGAAGATAGCGCGAGGGTTTATTTGGGCGGTGTTTCGGAATGTGCATTTGAATTTGATTATGAGGGAAATCTGTGGGCAGTCACTCGCTTGGAAGATGGCGATACAAGCGGCTTTGGTTCTCATGTTGTTTTTGCGGATAAAGACAATTTATTTCAATGGAAATTCCCCGATACGGCGGATCTGCGATGTTTTATGTCTCCGAAAATGTTTAATCACAACAATGAACTTTACTTGCTATCACGAAAGCAACTTGGTAAAAAACCTTTTGGAAAAACCAGTCGAAATAAATCACTCAGAAAACAACGCATACGAAATTGGCTAGCTTATTCATTGTCCGCGAAAACAACGGCATTGTATAAAATCAATAAAACGGAAAAGAAGGTAGAATGGCTGATGGATTTGCCCGGAGTTGGTGATACGGCTTTCCCATCAATACAGCGATTGGACGAGCATAGGTTTTTGATTGCAAATTATTCGTCGCCTATTCATCGGCGAAAAAAGAGAAGTTGGTTGAGTGGACAATTGGGTAAGACAGGGATTTATTTGCAGCTTATTGAATTTGTAGCTTGTGATAAAGAAAGGTAAATGAGAGATTAACTCTGCTCATTTACCTGTTCTCGCTGATATGGCGGTATCCAAGTTTTTTGTTGCATAATCGCCTTCACTTCATCGTAAGAAAGCGGGTAAAAATCGTGACAATCCACGCCCACATCAAATGACAAGCTATCCTCCAAATCGGGTAGCGTACCATGACTGTGTCCGTACAAATGCCAATTGCCGCGCCCACTGCCGCGCCATGTACGCATCGCATAGTGGAATAGAATAATTCGCTGTACGCCATTCTTGCAGTCGGGGTCTTTTACTTTGAGTTCGTAATACTCTTTGACCCATTGGAATTTGTGCTTAATCTGCAAAGCTGCGCTGTCGTGATTACCCGTAACGAGGTGGATTTTACCGTTCAATCTTTCGACAATCGATAGGAGGTTTTCTTTATGAGTCAAGCCGAAATCACCGATATGATAAACGGTATCTTGGGGTTTGACTTTTTCATTCCAACGTTGGATGAGAACTTCATCCATCTCCCTCTCATGCTCGAAGGGGCGGTTGCAATACTTGATAATGTTCTTGTGTCCGAAATGATGGTCGGACGTAAAAAATAATTGATTCATAATTATTTGGGTTAATGATTAAAAATATGGGTGGGTAACGTTGTTGACTTGAATTAAGTTCCCAAGTCAGTTATTTGCACAAAAAAAGACCCACCAAAACGGCAGGTCTTTTATATCAGTTTAAAATCATCAAATAAATTTGACTGATTATATTTTTTGCTTTATATCGCTTACCAATTGGTCTATTTGCCAGTAGCCTGTATAGGTGATTGTATTTCGCAAACCATTCAAATATGCTGCCTTGGTCACTCCTTCACTCTGTTTGGCTTTACGGTCATTATCCAATAATTTGTTGTTGATATTGTTAATTACTTTTGGTCTGCCTGTCTTTTCGAGGTCTATCGAACCATGTCCTTTTATAGATAAATAGGTTTCTGCGATAGCCATTTTTTTGTCCGACAAGTGTTTTTTCATATTCTTGATTTCTTGTGGAGTATAAATGCCTTGCAAATTTGATAGTTTCGCATTGACCTTAGTTTGGACTTGATTGAGTTCGTTTTTTCCATTATTGGAAAGGTCGGGAAGGCGAGAGATTTTACACGTATTTTGGAAATCGGTAATGGAAAATTGTCCGTCTTTTTTCTTTTCTGCTTTTCTTTTCTGAAAATGAGGTCTTCTAATCCAATTTCTAATAATGTTCTCATTCGTAATCTTGGGTCAGCATTATCAAAATTCTTTAGTATTCTTTCTGCCCTTGACATTGAAATAGGAACGTCAAATGTGTTTAAATTTGATATTTTTTCAACAGAGTAAGTTCCCCACCCTTGTTCATCTCCAATTAATTGTTCTGTATTATTAAATCTTATTTCGACCTTTGTTTGATGAGATGAAAATTTCATTTTTTTATGAAAATCATTACCGTTGTATTCATCTAATAAGACATTCAAATAAGGTTCATTAAAAATATTCTCAATTATCCTAAAAATAGTCGTCTTGCCACTCCCATTAATGCCCACTAAAATATTGACATCATCATTCAGTTCCCATTTAAAATGATAACGCCCCCATAGATTGTTAATTTCTACAGTATTTATTTTTTCAACACGACGAGAATCATTCTGCATATCTAAATAAAAATAATAAACAAAATTTAAACAAATACAAATATACAAAAAAAGACCCACCAAAACGGCAGGTCTTTTATATCTCAAACGAAATTTAAACTTAACTTCGACTTAATCTTAATTAGCCTTCAAGCGCAGCCACACCACCTACAATCTCCGAAATCTCTCTCGTAATCGCTTCCTGACGTGCTTTGTTATAATCAATTTTCAATTCTTTCAGCAGGTCGTCGGCATTTTCGGTAGCTTTATCCATCGCGGTCATACGTGCGCCATGCTCAGATGCGTGTGTATCAAGCAAGTACTTATGAAACTGCGTTTTGAGGATAGACGGCACCATATGTTCCAACAATTCTTCTGCCGACGGCTCGAAGATAAACAAAGCCTTCTCGCTTTTCTCCTCTCCTTCCACTTCCTCTGCTTCTACCTTTTGAATGGGTAAAAACTGCTCTGCTTTGAAATATTGTACTGCCGCATTACGAAATTCGCCGTAAGTCACTTCGATTTTATCGTATTTATTCCCCTCAAAATCATTCATCAAACCTTGTGCGACTGTTGCAGTATTGGCAAATGATAAATCATTGAACAACAACATATCGTCAGTCAGGAAATTGACATCCGTATAACGGTTTTTGAAGTAATCGTAGCCCTTCTTTCCCACAAACATCATCGACAAATTCCCTGCTTTGCGTTGTGCATCGTATTTCTCTACCAATTTCACTGCTTCCTTGCACACGAAACTATTGAACGCGCCACAAAGTCCTCTATTTGAAGTCACTACTACAATAAGGACATTATTTTCAGTACGTTCTTTTGCAAATTCAACGTCCACATCGCCACTCAAATTAGAAACGATATTGGACAGCATTTCATTCTGCTTGATGGAATACGGACGCATCTGTACGATAGCCTGTTGCGCTCTACGCAACTTCGCCGCAGATACCATTTTCATCGCTTTGGTAATCTGCATCGTCGATTTAATCGAACTGATACGGTCTCTGACTTCTTTTAAATTTGCCATTTCGACGAGTTGTTGAGTTGATGAGTTGTCGAGTTGTTGAGTAGTCCATAAAAACGACAACTCAACAACTCGTCAACTCGATAACTCACATTTTATCTATATTGCTTAGTCAGGCTTGCTGCTACTTCTTTTACGGTAGCGATGGCTTCGTCGGATAATTTTCCGGCTTTGAAGGCATCTAAAGCACCCTGATGATTTTGTTCCATTTCAGTGAGGAAGATAGACTCAAATTC
>CALCMV010000018.1 GCA_937967535.1 uncultured Saprospiraceae bacterium | reverse complement strand
AATGTGGAGTCAACCCAAATCCTATAAGGTTTTCGAAAACCTTATAGGATTGATTACCAGTACTTTACTTCAATTTAAACTAAAAATTAAACTGTGTTCCACCTGATTTCCTACATGAGCCAAAAAAATTATTTTTGTTTTGTAAATATTTCATGGTTTTACTGAAATAATGGTATTTTTGAATTATTTTATAATAAAAAACATTTATAAATACATAATTTATAACACTAAATAAATTATAAAATAATTTTATCTAATTAAAAAATGACTATACTTCAGTGCGACCTTTCATTTTAAATTATGTCACCAATTTAGACTTTGGACAGAGGAAATTGGGGAATTGGGAAATTCGTTAATCCGATAACTATCGGGACGTTTTTAAATTTTTACAAAAGATAATTAATTACATATTTTATTTTGTTAATGAAATTCATTCAATTGATTATCAATGAGTTACAATTTTAAACCTAATTTCCCAGTTACCTAATTCCCATTTTGTCCAAAGTCCAATACCAATACAATCCCTTAGTAACGAAAATTTGTTTTCAATTTAGACTTAAAACTTAGACTTGGGCTTAGACTTAAAACTTAAACGTGCTATGAATTTTACAAACACCTTCACGATATTCACAATTGCTTTTTTCATTATTTTTTTTTCTACAAAAGTAAATGCCACGCATATTGTGGGCGGTGATTTGTCGTATGAATGTTTGGGCAACAATCAATACCGTATCACGATGAAGGTCTATCGGGATTGTTTTGCCGGACAAGCCAACCTCGACCCGCAGGCAAGAATCAGGATTTATACCGGTCCGAATGGAAATACGCCTTTTGGTCCTACCACTTTTGTAGGTTTGGATATACGCAACAATATTCCGCCTGTGATTAGTAATCCCTGTCTGATGCCACCTATGAATATATGCGTAGAAGAAGGTATATATGAGCAAATTTTTACTTTGCCGCCCAATCCAAACGGTTATCATATTTCATATCAACGTTGTTGTCGCAATAATTCTATTAGCAATATTTTCGCCCCTCAATCATCGGGTGCTACATACACTATTTTCATTTCAGAAGAAGCACAGCAAACCTGCAACAACAGCCCTACATTCAATGATTTTCCGCCTATCGTGATTTGTGCGGGACAAGATATTAACTTTGACAATTCTGCCTTAGATACCGAAGGCGACCAATTGATATACAGTTTTTGTGCGCCACTCTTGGGAGGCTCGGTCAATATTCCAACGCCCGAAGCCAGCCCTCCGCCTTATAATCAGGTTGCATTTTCGCCGCCTTTTTCTGCCGCACAACCACTTGGGGGCAATCCTACCGTCACGATTGATGCGACAACGGGTTTGATTTCGGGCATCCCTACCCAGTTGGGGCAGTTTGTCGTCGGAGTATGTGTAGAAGAATTCCGCACTATCAACGGTGTACAAACCCTTTTGAGCCTCACCAGACGCGATTTTCAATTTAATGTGGTCAACTGCGAGCAAACCCTCGTCGCGGCGATTGCTTCCGAAATTGTCATTGATATTGATGAGTATATCGTCAACGAATGTGCCGACCCTACCATTAATTTTGACAATGAAAGTTTTCCTAATGATTTGATTGATAGTTATTTATGGGAATTTGACTTGGGAAATGGCGATGTATTTACCTCCACTGCCATCAACCCTACGCATACATTTCCCGGCATCGGTACCTATAATGGGATACTTGTGGTCAATCCCGGCAATCCGACTTGCACCGATACCGCAGAAATTATCGTGGTGATTAATCCTGATATTACGGCAGATTTTGATGCCAGTTTTGACCCTTGTTCGCTCAACCCGATTCAGTTTAGCGACCAAACCATTGCCGAGGCAGGCGGGGTCATGCACAGTTGGGATTTTGGCGATGGAAATACTTCTACGGAAGAAAACCCGACACACGAATATGCCCCCGGCAACTATACCGTTACGCTCAATGTAGTGGATGTCAACGGCTGTACCGACCAGACTTCGCAAGACATTAGCTACTTCCCTACGCCCGACCTCGAATTTGATGTGAGTGACCCCATAGGTTGCGGTGGTCATTCAGTCACATTTACCAATAATTCCGAACCACTCACCAATGATTACGACATTGAATGGGACTTTGGCGACGGCAGTACTTCTACTCAAAATTCGCCTACAAACGTCTATGATACACAAGGTTCGTATGATGTGACACTAACTATTAGCTCGCCTACGGGCTGTACAGATACAGAGACATTTTCGAGTATAGAAATACAATCCGGTCCTTTGATTGGTTTTGATTTTTCAGACCCCTGCATCATTGGTCCGATTACATTTACCAATAATACGACACCCGATGGTGCGCCGATTAGCAGCACTACTTGGAATTTTGGCGATGGCAATACCTCTTCCGAAATCAGCCCCGTACACAATTATGCTACACCGGGCAGTTATGATGTCGTTTTGGTGGTCAGTGATGCCGAAGGTTGTACTACGAGTCTGGAGCAAACGGTCAATTTTTTCCCACCATCTATCATCAATACCGCACCGAGCATTACAGAAGGTTGCGAGCCGCTAACTGTTTCATTTACAAATACTTCTGCGCCATTTGCTGCGGGTTATACGGTCAATTGGGATTTTGGAGATGGCAATACTTCTACGGATTTCGCGCCTACACATACTTATGATACGCCCGGAACTTATACCGTTTCTATTGGCATTTCTCCGCCCGGTGCTGCCTGTACAAGCGAAGAAATTTACAACGACCTCATTACCGTAAGAGCTGCCCCCGAAGTTGATTTTTCTTTTTCTGATTTATGTGAATTTGGGGCAATTGATTTTGTGGGAAATATAACGCAGGGAAGCGGTGCGATAAGCAATATTTCATGGAATTTTGGTGATTTAAATACTTCTAACCAAGAAAATCCCACGCATAACTACGCAATGCCCGGCACTTACACCGTTGTGCTGAATGTGGTGGATGAATTTGCTTGTGCAGATAGTTTTTCAGAAACGATTGACTACTTTCCTGCACCCGTTTTAGATGTAAATTTTGAACCGGAAGGCTGTACACCGCATACGGCAATTTTCACGAATAATTCTTCACCACTAACAACAGATTATACCGTCGAATGGGATTTTGGCGATGGCAATACCTCCGTCCAAACCTCCCCTAGTCACCTTTACGACACCCCCGGCACCTACACCGTTACGCTCACAATGACCTCGCCAAGTGATTGTATAACACAGCAAGTGTATACAGATGCGATTTTTGTACAAGAAGGTCCGCTTGCCGCTTTCGATTTCTCCGACCCTTGCGAACTCGGACCAATTACATTTACCAATACCACTACACAAGGAGACGGCACAATTACTGCAAGCGAATGGGATTTTGGTGATGGAAATAGCTCAAGTGACAACAACCCCGTACACGAATATACCGACCCCGGCACCTACACTGTCACGCTGAATATTAGCGACTCGAATGGCTGTGTGAATAGCCTTACGCAAGATATTTCGTACTTTCCTTCTCCTCTGATTGATATTGTTTTTGATGCCGAAGGATGTACGCCGCACAACGTCACCTTTCAAAATAATTCGATTCCGATTACACCTACATTTACCTTTGAATGGGACTTTGGCGATGGCAATACTTCGGGTAGCCTCAGCCCTTCACACACCTACGATTTGCCCGGCACCTATACCGTTTCTTTGGTGATGACTTCACCCAACGGCTGTGTGAGTCAGGAGACTTTTGTGGATGCAGTTTTCGTGCAAGTTGGTCCGAATATGGCGTTTAGCCATTCGGATTTGTGCATACTTGGTCCCGTACAATTTACAGACGAAACCACGATAGGTGATGGCGCACTCGATAGTTGGTCATGGGATTTTGGTGATGGCAATATTTCCAGCGAACAAAACCCCGAACACGAATATACCGAACCCGGAATGTATAATGTTATTTTGACAATTAATGATGTAAATGGCTGCGAAAATCAGTTGGTTCAAACCCTCGAATACTTCCCTTCGCTAGACATTCAAGTGGATATTCCCGATGCCGGATGTACACCCTTTACGATTGATTTTACGAATAATACCACACCATTTACCGACCAATATACCATCGAATGGGATTTTGGTGATGGCAATATTTCTACGGAAGAAAATCCCACACATACCTATACCAACCCAAACATGTACGATGTGATGGTAACGATTAATTCGCCTACCGGATGCGAAGTGACCGAGACTTTCCCCGAAGCCGTTTTTGTGCAAGCCGGACCTGCTACCTCCTTCAATTTTGTATTCGATTCCTGCGCCTTCGAACCCGCACAATACTTTGACCAAACCATAGCGGGCGATGGCAATCTGACAAATTGGAATTGGGATTTTGGCGATGGAAATACCTCTAACGAACAGAATCCCACGCATGCTTTCGCCGACCCGGGCAGCTATGATGTTACATTGAGTGTATCGGACGATAATGCTTGTGAAATCAGCTTTACGCAGGTCGTCAATTGGTTTCCGACACCTTTTATTAGTGTAGAAATTGACCAAGACGAAGGCTGCCAACCGCTTGTGGTCACTTTCGATAATAATACTTTCCCATTGGCGGGTTATACAACCGATTGGGATTTTGGCGATGGCAATATCGGCAGCGACCAAGAACCCATACATACCTACGAATATGCGGGTACTTATGATGTAAATTTGGTAGTGACTTCGCCGATTGGTTGTCAGGAAACGGAGTTTTTTCCGGCATTGGTAAGAGTGGATTCCGTACCTGCGGTTGATTTTTTCCCAAATGACGGAACTTGCCTCGATGGTCCGGTAGATTTTATGGATTTGACACCATCGAATGGGGGCGATATTATCTCATGGTTCTGGGATTTTGGGGATGGCAATACTTCTACTGAACAAAATCCGACGCATGAATACGCTGTTTCTGATACTTACGATGTTAGTCTTAGTGTAGAGGCAGATAATGGCTGTTCCAGTACAATTACAAATTCAATTAATTGGGAATTTGTACCCGGAATCAACTTTGATGTGGATTTTGAACAAGGCTGCCAGCCACATACCGTACAGTTTATCAATGAAGCAGATTCTATCGCGGATTGGACATTGAATTGGGAATTTGGCGACGGAGGTACGGCTACGGGACTCGACCCCGTTCATACCTATCAAAATACAGGTACTTATGATGTGATATTAACACTGACTTCGCCTTTTGGATGTGTAATTGAAACGCTATCGCCCGCACTCATTCAGGTAGATACGATACCGATTGCAGATTTTCAATTTGACTTTTCATGCGAAGCCGGTCAGGTCAGTTTAAATGATTTGTCTATCGCAACGGGTGCGCCTATTGTAGCGTGGAATTGGGATTTTGGCGATGGCGAATTTTCAACAGAACAAAACCCTTCGCATGTATACCCGCCTGTGGCAGATATATTTACCATAACACTGACCGTAACAGATGCGAATGGCTGTACAGATGCGACTTCGCAGGAAATTGAGTGGTTTCCATCCGCACAGATTGATTTTCAGGCAGATGATGATTTTGGTTGTTCGCCGCATCTCGTGACCTTTTTCAATAATACTATGCCGCTTGACCCTACTTATGAATTGCTTTGGGATTTGGGAAATGGCACAACGAGTACCGAACTCGAACCTGTCGTAAATTACGATGTCGGCACATATACCATCAGCCTGACGGTGACTGCCCCAACGGGTTGTGTGACCAATGTGACGCTGAACGATTATATCCAAGTCACCGCACCGCCTGTGGCTGATTTTACCTTCAATCCCGATAATCCGACCAATCTGAATCCTGATGTAAATTTCATGGAAACTTCCGAAAATGATACGGAATGGCTATGGGATTTTGGAAATGGCGACAACTCCAATCAACCCAATCCTATCTATACTTACCCGGATACAGGATTTTATAATGTGACGCTATATGTCTCACAAGCAAGCGGTTGTACAGATAGCTTGACGCGCGTGATAGATATTGCGCCGCAGTTTACTTATTTCATGCCCAATGCCTTCACTCCAAATTTTGATGATAAAAATGACGGTTTCAAAGGTAAAGGTATCACTTGGACGCTACAAGATTTTGAAATGACGATATTCAACCGTTGGGGCGAGCAAATCTTCCAAACCAATGACCCCAACCAAGCATGGAACGGACGTAAAAATAATACCGGACAAGCCTCTCCAAATGGTGTATATGTGTACCTCGTAACACTAACGGACGGGCGTGGAAAGCCCTTTGAATATAAGGGTTATGCGACTTTGGTGAGGTAAATAGGTTATTTGTTGATTTGGACTTTGGGCAAAATAGGAATTAGTCTCGGCTGAGCCGAGAGGGAAATTAGAGTTAAAACTGTAACTCATTGATAATCAGTCGAATGTTTTTTATCATTAAAATAAAATCAATATGTTCGCCAAATTGAGTATTGAGTGTTTTTTGATTATTAATTAAATATAATTTTAACTTGTATTAATTTAAAATTTAATTATTTACAAAAATAAAAATAAATAAATTACTCGCGTTCGATTTGTAATTTTTAATTTGGCGAACACATTGTAAAACATTTAATTTTTTTTGTGTAAAAATCTAAAAACGTCCCGATAGTTATTGGGATTACCGAATTTCCAAATTCCCCAATTTCCTCTATCCAAAGTCTAAGGCAACTCGCAACAAATAATTGGTCAAAACTACTTGTTCTTTTTCACTCACTCTGCGTTGCAAAAATGGTCATCCCGAATGCTTTCGGGACTCACATTTTCGCGCCTTGATTGAGCAAAAAATAACGTCGCATTTTTGACCAATTATTTATTTCGAGTTGCCTAAGTTGATAGTTGATGCGAATAATGAGTTGGGCAAAAACACTGAGTAAATTTTATAGATGCAAGACATTTTGAAAATGCCTTGCATCTATAAGATTTACTCATTTAAAACCGCCAAACAATCCTTCAAACTTTCGCGCCAATGCGGTATTTTCAAATCAAAAGCAGCCTTAATTTTTGCTTTATTCAGCACGCTAAAATGTGGTCGTGCGGCAGGGGTCGGGTAGTCTTTTGTTTCGATGGGCAATACGCGACAATTGATATTTTCCAGGTCAAAAATAGCTTTGGCAAAATCGTACCATGAGGTCACGCCTTCATTGCTGAAGTGATAAATTCCCGAAAAATCTTCTGCCTTTGTGTGTTCCAATTTTTGTACAATAGCTAAAGTCGCTGCTGCAATATCCCGCGCATAAGTTGGCGTTCCTACTTGGTCAAAAATAACGGTGAGTTGCTCGCGTTCTTTGCCGAGTCGCAGCATTGTTTTTACAAAATTGTGCCCAAAACCGGAATACACCCACGAAGTCCGCAACACAATAGTCTGCGGATTGACTGCCAAAACGCGCTCGTCTCCCTCCAATTTGGTAGCCGCATATACGCCTCCGGGCGAGGTCGCATCCGTCTCTACAAAGGGGCGGTTTTGTGTGCCATGATAGACATAATCGGTCGAATAGTGAATCAGGATACCGCCTCTTGCAGCACAGGCTTTAGCAAGATTTTCTGCGCCTTTTACATTGACCGCACGGGCAGTGGCTTGGTCAGATTCGGCTTTATCAACAGCAGTGTAAGCAGCACAATTGATGCAAACATTAATTTCTTGTTTATCGAAAATATCTGTTACTGCCTTTTGATTGGTAATATCTAAAGTATTTTTATCAAAAAAATAAAAATTCCACGTATTGTACTGATTTTGAAGTACTTGTAGTTCACTTCCTACCTGCCCTTTTGCTCCTGTAATTAGAATGTTCATGTGCTTGATGTGTTGTCGGGTTGATGAGTTGTTGGGTTGTTGAGTTGACGAGTTGTTGGGTTGATGAGTTGTCGGGTTGATGAGTTGATGAGTTGTTGGGTTGGCGTGTTGTTGAATTGGCGTGTTGTCTATTTGGTTAAACAACAACTCAACAACTCAACAACTCAACAACTCAACAACTCGTCAACTCAACAACTCATCAACTCAACAACTCGTCAAATCAACAACTCATCAATCCAAGGTAAATTCTTTGGCGGCGAATTGAGGATTGATGACGATATTCGTAAATTCATAGACTTCGTAGAGTCCTTTATCGTCGTAGATTTCTTGTTTGATGGGCAACATCAAATATTTATCAATATATAAAGTCGTTGTTTTTGCATAATAATTTGGAAGGAGGATGGTCGTACCTGCTCTTACTTTACTGTAATGCGTAATTCCATTGATTTCCATAATCATATGTTCGCTCAAGCGGTTTTTCTTAGCGATATTTCGGAGGTACATATCTTTTGGAAGGGTATATTTTTCGTATTGAAAATCATCTTGTTGAAGCGTTACTTTGTAGCAATCTCTTCCGAGTGTAGTGCTTTCTTCGAGGCTTAGGTAGGCATTGTAATCTTCGTCGGATGGATTGCTTCCGATTGCTTTATGGATAGAGTGACGCAAAATATCTGCCGGTGGTTTGAAGCCTGCGGTGAGCATGGAGTGGTGATTGTCTTTACGCATCCGCGAATTGTAAGGACTCAAACTGATATTGATATACGGAAAACCATTGGGATTGATAAGGACTTTTTCGCTGTTTTGTCCTTCCATCCAGAGGATTTCGATACCTTCATTCGGATAATATTGTTTCATATAAATGCTCAAAGGTTCTTCGCGTATTCGGATGTCCGATTTGGTATCGAGCATTTTGCCGTTGATGCGTTCTTTCATCGTGAGGGTAAATGATGAGGTTTGGATTTCGTCAATCGCAGTGAGCATGTTTTCCAAAACCTCACGGGCGGTTTGTGCCTGTATTTGTACACAGCACAAAAAGATTGATAGCAGGAGAATTATTTTTTTCATCTTTAAAAGTATAACACGAATATTGTGCTGACAAATTTGGCTGTCAAGCACCTGAACGTGTGCAAATAACTGTTTTTAAATTAGTTAAAAATTAAAATAAAATTTACTTGGCTACTAAAGTCATTTTTTCATAGCGCAATGTGTCTCTTTTTGATTGCTTTTATGTGTGAAAAGCACGGGCAAAAATACAATAAATTGTTGTGATTGGCTTTCAAATTGTGCGTGTAATGAGGTTTCAATGCTTGTTGTAATAGAAATAGCTCTAAAAGTGTACCAGATAACATCTAATAGCAAGACCGAGTGAGTTTCAATCCTTTTTATAATGGAAGTAGCTCCAAAAGACCAGATGAATGAATTGCAATTAGCAGGTAGGAAACGGATGAAGGTGGCGGATTTTTTGAATGGGTATAAGTTTTGATTTTGCCTTGAATTAGAAACAACAAACGCCTTCCACCACACTATTATTATACTCTATGCCCCGAGGTAGTCTTGCGAACTATCATTGACGGTTTTTTGTAATTTATTGCCGTTGGTATCATAGAGGGTGGATATAGAACAGCCTAGCCAAAAGGCGAGGCTGTTCTCTTCTAATTTACAAGATACCACGTTTTTTAGCTTCTCTGAATAACCAAGGGTCTAACTTAGATGAATTTTCTTTTAAGACTTCTTCAAAGTCAGAAGGTTTATAATTGTTCTTTAAACCTTCGTATTCAAAGTAAACATCACCAGCACTAATCATATGTACGCTATCTTTGATGAATCCTACTACATGAAAACTGTATTTAGTATTGGGGGTTATCATATGACCGTCATCGTCTCTATAATAAAAAGAGATTTTAACCGTATCATCTACAATAGATTTACCAAAAAAATCTAAGTTCCAAGATATAAAAGGGATTTTATCTATATCTGTTTTACCATTTAGTATAGTTGAATTAGGTGTAAAGACTTCTTTATTATTGTAGTTGGTATTCAACTCGTAAAGTATCCATTTTGCTTTATCGTACTTGGTTTCAAGTTTATTATCTATAATTTCCGTTGGATAATCAGCATTATTGAAACAAGCAATAAAAAATAACAAAAATATATACAATATTAACATGTATTTCATACTTAATAATTATTCTAATTTTATTTAAAGAAATTTAAAGGCACTTTGATTTCTTGATAGGTCATCTTAGTTCGAACTCCTTTAATGTCCTTTACATTTTTTCCATAATGTGCTTTTTTATATCTATATAACCATATATTAGTGGGACTTACTACGGCATCGTAATATCTACAGTTTATACAGCCATGAGAACTCGTTTTCTCTTTTTTATTGCCTCTATCTCCACTAATATCATAACTACCAGAGGGAGGTGCGCCTGGTGAGCCTCCAAGTGGAATAGTAATTCTACCTAATGTTTTCTCGCGATAAACATCTGGTCTAAAATCACTTGGATGTGTATGGATACCAATTGTTTCAGCCCCACCAAGTAAAGGAACTGTACGTGTAGAATAGGCTGTGTGTGTAACCTTTGATTCAAAATCAAAGATCACTTCTATTTTATTATTCTCGATATCCATCCTTGACCTATACTCTGAGTACATGTTTAGAACATTGCCATCCTTGTCATACCACTCTTCGTCTCTTACAGGAGTTCTTAGGCTTAGATTCAGAAGTTTTATCATGCCATCTACCATGTAGTTAGTTCCAAGCTCTCTCATTACACGTGCTTTGTCATCTTCACTAGAGAAACACATATTATTGAAAAGCTCAACTGCTGATAAACTGTAGTCAGGTATAACCACAATCGCATTATCTAAATTGTCATAAGTTCTTAAAAGTTCTCTCCCATCTTCGGTATAAAAAATCGTTCGCATACCATCTGGGTCAATATTTGTAATCGGATTATTCGCCACATAATTGAAGGGTGACATCGAAGCATAGTTCTCAGCTAGTGGGTCAATCGTACTCCAACGTCCAGTCTCCACATCAAGCCACCTTGCCCCATAATCATACCAATCCAAGCCCAAGTCCTCATTGAGTTCTTTACCGTTATACAAGTAGTGATTGGTGGCGGTGGTCACTCTGTCGTGACGCATACCGAAGGGGTAGTAGTCGGCTTCTTGGATGATTTCAGGCTCGCCATTATCATCACTGTCGGTGAAAATGACGCGAGTATTCCCCAAGTGGTCTTTCAAATAATACTCGTACTGCCACGATGTACCACTCGGCGTAGCTCTACCTTCTTCATGATAAACACAAAACAGCCCCACTTTTTAGTGAGGCTGTTCTTGTTAAATGTAATCACTATCGTCAGTCGTATTTCTTCTTAGTAAAATCTATGTATCTTATTTTTGTCCATAACGAAAACGATAGTAACATTTTCTCTCAAATGTCTTATTAAAATATGGTAATCTTTATTTTCTTTTTTTATTGATATCAACTCAAAATTGTTGTTATCTATTTCATTATACCACCATATTTCATTTGACTCTTGTAATTTTCCTGTACTATTATACACTTTTATTTTTTTAATTAGTTGTGCTTTTTTTAGTGGGTTAAATATTGTGGTCGGAAAATAATAAACTCCCTCGTTTTTATGCTTTTTGTCATTTAAGCCTAAGTTAGGCACTAATGTGTAAAAAAACATTAATCGAACAACAAAGTATATTAACACAACTAATACACTCCAAATCAGTATTTTTCTATTTGTCACCATGTTCTTAAATTAATTGGATTAGTAGATGAAATGGATTGAAAACCAAAACCTATTTTACGTCCGTTTTTATAACTTCTAAAAGGATTGGCTCTTGGGTAGTCGCCCGGACTGAACCACATAGATTTGCCTCCTTCTCCTTTGTTGCCACCGACTAAGTAAGTACCATGAATTGAAAATCCAACTCCGGGAGCATACGACCTCGTTAAATTAGTACTTCTTGTAGCTGGATAATAAGAAGGAAAAGATGAAGTGGACTGTCCCGAAACCTGTACATTATCAAAATTTTCCAATTTCGATGTGTGTCTTGCAAATGAACCTACGGCGCCTCTTTTGGAATCACGTTCATTACCTGTATTGCAACCATAATAAGTGCAACTTGCCCCTGATTCTACCCAATTAAAGTCAATTTGAGACCACCCTTCCAAACTCATTTGCGTCGAGGTATTATTTCTTTCTCGTCCTCTAAAAGTTTCTCCACTTTTATATAATGGATTATTGTTGGTTTCTTCTGTTCCAACAGGTCCGTCCAAAGCTCCATGCGACCAAACTCCCACCTCTCTGGTTTGACCATATTTTTCACTATATTGAGCAACGACTTTATTCATTTCACTCTGTATGTCAGAAATATCAGTAATTGGTATCGTGAAAACCTTATCTGTGGAAGGGTCAAATGAATAACTACCTTCAATATTATCTTTTCTTGTTTGTGCAGCATCCCGAAACATTGCATCTCCCCCATGATTTCCTACTGTGTAAAACAGTACGTATATATCACGTCCGTCAGGGTCTATTGCTCTTATGGGCATATTCCCTACATAATTAAAGGGTGACATAGAAGCATAGTTCTCAGCCAGTGGGTCAATAGTACTCCACCTACCAGTCTCCACATCAAGCCACCTTGCACCATAGTCATACCAGTCAAGCCCCAAGTCCTGATTAAGTTCTTTACCATTGTAGAGATAGTGATTCGTCGCAGTCGTACTTCTATCATGACGCATACCAAAAGGATAATAATCAGCTTCCTGTATAATCTCTGGTATACCGTCATCATTATTATCGGTGAAGATGACTCTTGTATTCCCCAAATGGTCTTTCAAGTAATACTCGTACTGCCACCCTGTAAGTGTAGGCGTAGCCCGTCCTTCTTCATGGTAAATAGCATCTATCACACCACCACTATACTCAATACCACCAAGATAATCCTGCGAGACCCCACTGACGGTTTTGCGAAGTTTATTGCCATTGGCATCATATAAGAACACTATACAGTTGGCACCAAAACAGATTTGTTCGGGCAGATTCAAATGATTATAAATAATATTTGTGATACCTTTATTATCATCCCGAATCAGATTGCCATTATTATCATACATATAATCTATCGAACTCGCTACATCTGTGAAGCCTTGTTCATTAGCTGCATCATCTACTTTGGTGAGTTGATTACCGTTGTAGCCATAACTCAGGTCATCAATGACAACATTCGTACCACCATTACGCTTTAGGGTCTCAATATTACCATTGAGGTCGTAGCTGATATTTTGTACAGAATACAGATTAACATCTGTACCGTAGTTGGCTCCTTTTCGATAAAGCGCGTAAGTCAGTCTATCCAATTCGTCATAAGCATATCGGTAGGTTTTGATGTCGGCGGGGTCGTCATTGACTTGCCAGCGGACGTGAGAGATGTTGCCATTGTATTGCGGTGTGGCATTGAGCGCACCTCCGGTATATCGGTATTGTATTCTCATCCTGAAGAGGTCGTCGGCAGCAGAGGGCGGACTTTGTGGGTCACCGATAGGTCCGATGCTTCCTGTGCTTGCGTCAAGTTCCGGTACAGCCGTCAGTACATTGCGCGGTACGCGGGAAGAGCTGCCATTGTTGGCTTCCCATAGAATTTTATCTCCACCGTTTACATCACCATTTCGGTCAAAATCAGTAATAAAATATTCCCCAAAATTGCCATTGATTTCCGACCACATGGATTTTTCATCGCCGGTAATGTCATAGCTGGGTTCGCCCTCCGAGGTTGCCCCTTCTCCTGCCAACATCATCCATTTGCCGGATGCCGGGTCGTACTTTTGTCCTACACCGAC
>CALCMV010000017.1 GCA_937967535.1 uncultured Saprospiraceae bacterium | reverse complement strand
TCCCATTTCGTTTTGATAATTGGTTAAATATTCGTCGCCGACCCATATTTTGACGGTGCGTTTGGCTCTTTCCTCGAAGTTTTGGGGAATGTCCTCCTCATTATCTTCTTCAAAATCAACGTCACTAAAAAAATCGGCAAGTCTGACCAACAAAACATCTTCCGGTACAGCACTCGGATTTTCAGTATCGAATATCAACAAAAAGAAGGCGATAATGCGGTTGCGATTTCGCGAAGCCAAGAGCTTTAAACTCGGTGAGGTATCGAATAGGTTGGATATTTCATTCGTATTGAGCATTTAGTGTGTACTTCGTTCTACGTTCAATAAAAAGTATTATATTTTCAAAAATACGATGTAGTATCGGGATATGAAAATGATTGGGTGTTTTTTATTCATTACTCCCTTCGTAGAGTTCTAAATCTCTTATAAATTAACTTTAAGTAGGAAAAATTTAACAAAAAATCCAATTAGGTAGGAAAAATTTAACAAAAACATTAATTCTAACCATTTAAGTAGGAAAAATTTATTGATGCTAAAGATAGGAGATTTACCTGAAGTCATATTTTCGTCATCGGATGTGCGTGTATCTCGACAAATTGGGTATTTGTTGGAACAGGGTATTATTCGCAAAATAGAAGCGAGAATTTACACCTCTAATTTGGTAGATAAACCGAATGTCATTATCCGCCGCAACCTGTTTTATATTATCGGTCAACTGTAAAATGTAAGGTAAAACGATTTTATAAATCGTTCCTAACATCAAGGACTTTCTTGTACAAATTACGATTTGCAAAATCGTTTTACGTTTTACTCCTCCTCCATAAAGCCCAAAATTCCTCCTTCCTTTTCTATCTTCTGAAATTTCCCCCAAGCCACCTGTGCCAATTGCTGCGTCAGTTTTTCGATATAATAACTTCCGGCTGCGGGGTCGGATACTCGGTCTAGGTAGCTTTCGTGTTTGAGGATGTGCTGCACATTGCGAGCGATGCGTCGGGTAAAGTCTTCGGGGTCGCCATGTACAAGGTCGGAGGCTATGACAGTAAGGCTATCTGCGCCGCCAAGTATGGCAGACATCGCCTCCGTAGTAGCGTGAATCATGTTGGTATGTTGGTCATCGCTTTGGGTGCGGAGAGAGGTCTTGGCGTGGATGCGTGTGGGCGTGGGTGTAGCGATTTCGTAAGCCTTTTGCACCTCACGCCATAGTAGACGAAAAGCACGTAATTTGGCAATTTCGACAAAATAACTACTCGCTGCACAGAAGGTAAATTGCATGTGTTGCGCCACCGTCTCGGCTTCCAATTCAAACTCTGTAAGGCGCGTAAGATACTCACTACCAATGGATAAGGCAATTGCCAATTCTTGCGCCGCTTGTGTGCCTTGATTGTGAAAAGTTGTGGTATCAACATTGATAGCCGAAAAATTGGGCAGGGCATGTGTGGCGGTCAATATCGCGCCTTCGACTTCCATCATATCCTCTTCGTAGGTTTCGTAATATTCACCCGTATCAACGAAAAATCCTACCGGATCGACCCACACACCACCGTGTACGTCCGTTTTTTTTGTTTTATTTTTCTTTAAAAATGATTTAAAATATTCCAATACCGTACCCGGTTCGCTTTCGGTAAATAAACCCCCAAAATTCAACGATACCATCTGCGGATGAATGCCTTTCATCAATGCCAAAAAGTCCTTTTCGGAAATGACATTATCCAAAATAAATAAAATGGAAGTCGCACCTTGCATGAGCGTTTGAAGGGCGCGTTTGTTGGCGCGTTTGATGGCAGCGATACCGTCTTCTACTTCGATGTCTTCTTGAATGTGCCAATTATTATCAGAAGTTTTTCGCGCCAAATCCGGCAATTTGTCCAAATCCTCTTGGCGATAAAAAGGCTTCATGCTGAGTCCTTCATCAACTTGCCAATCGAGACTGTCAACAGCTTTGCCTTTGAGGTCTTTTTCGATTTTGGCAAGCCAATCTTCGGTAGGGATGGGTTCAAATTCGGCGAATAGCTTGGTATTTTTCATGTTGCAAATATAAGAATTTTAAAATTCTAATTGCAAAATGCAAAACTAACGCGGCACGGACTGGAAGTGCCGCGCTACGGTTTTAAAATTTCCAATACCCGTTTGAATTCTTCGCTTTTTTCTGCTTGAATGTGAATCGTTTCATTGTTCCATTCAAATTCGAGGCTTTGGGCGTGTAGGAGCATGGTGGTCATGTCAAAGCGAGTTTTCCAGAGTTTATTTTGTTTGTTGCAGCCGTGTGGTCTGTCGCCGACGATGGGGTGGAAGATGTGCGCCATATGTTTGCGGAGTTGATGAAAGCGACCTGTTTGGGGGCTTAATTTGAGGAGACTATAACGCGAAGTCTGATGCTCGCCAAAAGGAACGGGGATTTCAAAATGTTGGATTAATTCGTAGTGAGTTATCGCATTTTGCAATTTTCCATTTTCACCAATCGCATAATCAATCATACCGTTTTTATCCGTAAAACCACGTACAAGCGCGATATAGGTTTTTGTAATTTTTCTTTGTTGGAATAGCTGTTGAAGTGTGGAATTGGTATCAGGATTTTTGGCAAATAAAAGAACACCCGAAGTTTTGCGGTCTAAGCGATGGGCAGGATATACGCGCCGATTGATTTGATTTCTAAGGAGTTGTAAGGCGAATACATCAGCGTCATTGGCTATTTTAGTACGATGTACGAGTAAGCCGTGTGGTTTGTTGATGGCGATAAGGTTTTGGGTTTCGTAGATGATTTCGAGTGTACCCAAAGGTTTTACTTGTTTATTTGTTGTTTGATTTCTTGTATTTTTTCTAAACTTACATTAAACGTATGGGCAATTTCCTCATCAGAAAGTATGCCTTTCTGTAACAAACTTGTTAGTGTAATTGATAATGCTTCTTCTATTTCTTTTGCTCTTTGTTCATTTTCCTTCATTTTTCGTTCTGCTGCTTCGATTTTTCGTTCTGCTGCTTCGGTTTTTCGTTCTGCTATTTCCATTTGTTGCTCGGTTTCTTGTCTTCGTCTTTCGTCACGCTCATCTGCACCAATCATGTAACCCACTTTGGCAAGTTCTATTTCGTAGGCATAGCGTTCTTCATCGGTGAGGTTTCCTCGAAGTAATTTCATAGTATCTTCCATCCATTGCTTGTCTTCAGCACGCATCTTTTGTATGGATTGTTCTATGGTAATAGCGTCTATTTTTTTCACGAGAAATAGTTTTTATAAGATAGGAAAATCAACGTTTTACTACTTTATTTTAGCGTTTTTTAGATGACATTCGTTTGATTTTAAAATTACGCTTTTTGGGGAAATAATGCAAACGCGAACTGGAAGTATCGCGCTACATCACTCATAACGCAGCGATTCAATCGGGTCAAGTCTTGCCGCTTTGAGTGCCGGATAAAGCCCCGACAGCAAACCCACAATGAAGCAAACCGTCACCCCCAAAAACATCCACGCCCAGGGGAGTGCAAATGTACCGCCCAACAATTTTGTCACGCCAAATCCGGCAGCTACGCCCAAGATAATGCCCAACAAACCACCCAATTGACAAATCACAATCGCTTCGGTGAGGAATTGAATGAGAATATTTCGACGTGTTGCGCCGATGGCTTTGGTGATACCAATTTCGCGGGTGCGCTCGGTGACAGATACCAACATAATATTCATCAGACCAATCGCTGCCCCCAAGAGTGTGATGATGCCTATAAATATAGTCGCCATACGAATGTACGCTGTATTTTCTTGCACAAGGTCGAATAAACCATCGCTTTTGGTCATTTCAAAATCGTTGTCTTCTGCGATTTTCAAGCCGCGTACACCTCTGAATACGCCTATCGCTTCATCAATCGCGGCATCAATATCCAGCGCATTATCGAGGCTTACGGAGAGGTTGTAAGAATTATTTTGGAGGGCAAATTGACGTTTGAGGTTATACAGTGGAATCAGGACATTCCTATCTCCGGCAAATGAACCGCTCGAGCCTTTGGTAGCGAGTATTCCGACGATTTTATATTTGACATTATTGACGGAAATGATGCTTTCGAGGATTTCGTCATAATTTGTATCGGGGAAAATTTTCTTTATTACATCCTGACCGATGAGTGCCACACTGCGTCCGCCATAGGCTTCTTCAAAACTGATATTGCGCCCTGCATCGAGGGTATATCCGGCTACTTCAAGGTAATTATCGTCAATCCCCATGACAATGGTATTCGGGTTGGTTTTTTCCTCTTTAAATCTGACCGTTGCGAGTGTTGTACCACGCTCGGAGACAGATACCTGCGCCGGAAAATCATAGCGTTCTCTAAATTCTACGGCTTGGTCGTAAGAGATAGCCGGACCTCGCTTTCTATTCCGACGACCACCGCCAAGTCCATCGCCTTTGCGTACTACGTTGAAGGTATTCGCGCCCATACTTGCGAGGCTGCTGCTCAAGGAGGCATTAATCCCATCAATCGCGGTCAATATCCCGACCAATGCCATGATACCAAAGGCAATAATTATCAAGGTCAATATCGCACGAAGGATATTGGCTCGAATGGACTGAAACGCAAGGCGTATGTTTTCGATTAATTGCATAGCAACGGTGGACGGTTGATGGTAGACGGCAGACGGCAAGCGTGAGACGACTAACGGATTTTTATTTCCCTCAAAATTAATATTTATTTTATTTGTAAAAGATGAAATTAGAAGAAAGGCAGGAAAGTTTAGATGAAAGTTAGGTTTTTTAATGCTACAATGCTGAAATACGATAATGCGACAATGAATGAGTGAATGAATTTTCAATGAATGAATAAATTTCGTGCGATTCATTCATTCTTTCATTCAAAATTCATTCATTAAACATTGTCGCATTTCAGCATTGTCGCATTATCTTTATTGCACCTCAAAAGATACTTTTAAGTTGATGCGATATCCGCTTACTTTATTGTTTTTTACAACAACGCTCTGACTTTGTACATAAGCTGAACGAATACTTTTGATACTTTTACCTGCTTTTTTGATTGCATTAGCTGTCGCATCTTCCCAACTTTTTGAAGATTCAGACATAATTTCTACAACTTTAATAACTGCCATAAATGTGAAGTTTATCCCGAATTATCGAGAAAGTGCAAGTTTAAGTTTAAATTGATGTGTAATACATTGTTTTTCTTTTGAATAAAATAAATTTTAAACTCAAAAAAAATACATGACCAACACTCATTTTTCATAAAAAAATGAGTGTTTTAAAAATTTAAAATTATTTTGTTGCACTTATTTTTAATTAATTAATAAAAATCCATTTCAAAAGAAATGAGTTATCAATTCATTAGACGTTGGTAAGCCATGTTGTAACGGAAAATTAGATTAGTAAAAGTGTGTGACTTTCACTATATTTGCTGTCCTAAATTTTGAACGAGGTCATGGCTTCATGGTTCGATTATTTATGCTTCATGGTTTCATTGATAGATTGCTTTATTGTTGTTTGATATTTTTGATAAGCAAAAAAATACATTAACAATGAAGGCATCCGTCAATATAATTATGAAAATAGTAGAACGATGAAACAATAAAACCTTTTAATTTCACACAAAATTTAAACAAAGAAAATTATGGCATTAATGGATATGCTTACTCAGACATTGGGTACAACTGCTGTGAATCACATGGCAAAAAAAATGGGTGTTGATAGTAAATTGACTCGTGCAGCGATTAGCCTTGCTATGCCGATGCTTATCAAATCTCTTGCTAAAAATGCTTCTAACAAAGATGGCGCACGTTCACTCAATAATGCATTGGAGCGCGACCACGACGGTAGCTTATTAGACAATTTGACCGGCTTCCTTGACGGTAATACACAGCAAAATAAAACAACGGATGGTGCAGGAATTTTGCGTCACCTTTTGGGCGATAGAAGAAGCAATGTGGAGCAGGTCATCAGCCGTGATACAGGTTTGGATAGCAATGCAACGCAAGGTTTATTGGAGACACTTGCACCTATCGTGTTGGGACAATTGGGCAAACAAAAACGTCAAAATAATCTTGATGATTTTGACATCGCTATGTTGCTCAAAGACGCAGAACGCGAGCAAGAAGTCGAACAAACGCCCGAACAACGCGGCTTTATCGGCAGTTTGCTGGATAAAGATGGCGATGGTAAAATCGACGCTGATATTGCTCAAAAAGGTCTTGGTATTTTGAGTAGCTTATTCGGTAGAAGATAAATTGGTCGGTAGTCGATGGTCAATAGTCCATGGGCTAACGTAAGATATGAGAGCCATTCCGTATGGGATGGCTTTTTTTATTCAAATCCCAATCGTTCCATCCGCCTCACATACTCTTCCAAGACCAATACACGAATGTACTTCTCTCTTCGGCAGACATCCGGGGCGCCAGGTTTGTCACCGTCTTTCTCATTGCACTCTTTGCGTTTGTTATTGGGCAATTTGCAAAGGCAATTTCCATGCTTGCGGCGAGAGCAGGCACATTTGACACCGCCACTATCTACGATACGGATTTTTTCGGCTACTACAACGCCTTCTTTCAAATATTCCACTACACTCGCTACGGGAGTAAGGTTCATTCGAGTAGAATCTTCAATATAACGAGAAGCAATATATTCACCTTTTTTGGCTTCATCAAATTCCATCCATACACCTTCTTCGCATGAATAACTCATGGTTATGACACACAAAGCCAAAATACCTGCAATTAATATTAGTAAACGATTCATTGTTAACGAGTTGTTGGGTTGACGAATTGACGAATTGTTGGGCTGACGAATTGTTGGGCTGACGAGTTGTTGAGTTGGCGAGTTGTTGAGTTAATGAATTGTTGGAAGTGTATTAATTCAATAACTCAACAATTCGACAATTCGACAACTCAACAACTCAATAATTCAACAACTCATCATTCAGTTAGGCAATCATTTCCGTTTCTGCCTCGTATAAGGGGAAATCAGCCATAAAATTATTAATTTCTTGTTTAATGTTTTGAATGAGGCTATCGTTTTCGGGGTCAGAAAGAATGGCATCTATCCAGTCTACGACTCGCAAACATTCTTCTACACCAAAACTGCGTGTCGTAATCGCTGCCGAACCTACGCGCATACCCGATGTTATCATAGGCGATTGGGTATCGAATGGCACCATATTTTTATTGATGGTAATATCGGCTTTGACGAGGGTGTTTTCGGCAAGTTTTCCGGTGACGCCTTTTGAGCGCAGGTCAATGAGCATCATGTGATTGTCTGTACCGCCGGAAATGACTTTGTACCCCTTTTCGACAAATGCCGCTGCCATAGCTTTAGCATTGGTGATGACTTGTTCGCAGTAAGTTTTAAATTCCGGTTGAAGGGCTTCGTAGAATGCCACTGCTTTTGCTGCAATGACGTGTTCTAAGGGACCGCCCTGTGTGCCGGGAAAAACACCGCTATTCAGGATGCCCGCCATTTTGCGAATATTGCCTTTCTTGGTTTTCAAACCCCAAGGGTTTTCAAAATTTTCGCCCATCAAAATCAAACCACCACGCGGACCGCGAAGGGTTTTGTGCGTAGTCGTAGTGACGATATGACAATGCGGAATCGGGTCATTGAGCAGTCCTTTGGCAATCAAACCTGCCGGATGCGCGATGTCTCCCAAGAGCAATGCGCCTACTTTATCGGCGATTTCGCGGAAACGTTTGTAATCCCAATCGCGTGAGTAAGCCGATGCGCCGCAAATAATGAGTTTGGGTTGTTCGCGCAAGGCGATTTCCTCGACTTTATCCATGTCAATCACTCCTGTATCTTCCTCTACGCCATAAAAAGTCGGGCGAAAAACTTTGCCCGAAAAATTGACCGGCGAACCATGCGAAAGATGCCCTCCATGCGACAAATCGAAGCCCAAAGTCGTATCGCCGGGCTTGAGTACCGCCAAGAAAACTGCGGCATTTGCTTGTGCGCCGGAGTGTGGTTGTACATTCGCATAAGCTGCCCCAAAGAGTTCTTTTGCGCGGTCAATGGCGAGTTGTTCGATTTTATCAACGACCTCACAGCCACCATAGTAGCGTTTGCCCGGATAGCCTTCGGCGTATTTATTGGTCGGGCAAGTTCCCATTGTTTTCATTACTTCGTAACTTGTAAAGTTCTCGGAAGCAATGAGTTCGATGCCATTGCGTTGGCGTTCGAGTTCTTCGTGCAAGAGGGCTTGTAACTGTATATCTTTTCGCATTTGTATCAAATCTAATTAGAATTTACAAAGGTAAAGTTCCGAGTAGCAAATAGCAAATTCCAATTGAGTAAATTTGGTTTATATGGGAATTTAGTGGAACGTAAAACGATTTTGCAAATCGTTGAGCAAACATGCTCTTACAAAATCATTTTAACTAAAGTTGAATATGTAGTCGCCGAAATTCTCTGAAATGTCCATCAACATTCGATATACAAAACATCTAATTAGCAAGATAGTAGCTTCGATATTCGTCTGAATGGATCGCTTGTGTCAATTGTTTTTTGGGGTTGATACGAAGCGGTGTTGCCTGAATGATTGTTGAGGAACGGCTGTCATATTTTTTGCAGGAAGGTAAAACAGGCGTTTTTCCCATAAAAAAAATAAAAAAAAATCGCGTTTGTATGGGCTTTGTTTGGTACAGGATAAATGGCTATCAGTTCATAGTTGCCAGTTCATAGTTCATAGTTTTTTTACAATTCATTGAATAAGATCCCGATACCGATAGCTATCGGTACGGGATTGTAAATTACTGATTATCAAAGTTGAGCAAACTTAAACGGGTAGCCGGATAAATCTTTAATTTTTGACTGCTTTACAGG
>CALCMV010000016.1 GCA_937967535.1 uncultured Saprospiraceae bacterium | reverse complement strand
TTGACAAGTTCCAAATTGACTTTGGAAGAGCGAATTAAAGTTATTACAAATGGCAGAAATACAATGATGCCGTACAAGAGCATTTTAAAGGAAAATGAAATCAAAGAAGTCGCAGAATATATTGAAACATTACGGAAATAGTTGATAGTTCATAGTTATATTTCGCTGATTTTGAAATGAGAAAAAAACATTTTAAATTATTATATAATTTAATTTGAAAAAATAATAATCTAATTATTGAGGAGAAAATCAAGCTAATAAAATATTTAAAATGAAAGTATTAATTTTATTTTTTTGTAAATTATTAATAATCAATACTATATGATTTATTTTCTCACTTTAAAATCAGCGAAATTCACTCATTCACTCATTCACTCATTCACTCATTCAAAATTCAAAATAAAAATAAATGGCGAATAACAATTACAAAGTGATTGGTTTGATGTCTGGTAGTTCGCTGGATGGTTTGGATATTGCGTATTGTAATTTCGAGGTGAATGATGGTAAAGTAACTTGGCAACTTCTTGAAAAAGAGACCGTTAAATTTGACCCTAAATGGACTGCCCGACTCGCACATCTGCCTGTGCAAAGTGCGCGGGTACTCGCCCAAACACATGCTTATTTTGGCAGGTACATGGCAGAATTGGTCAATGGTTTTATTAAAAAAAATAATATCGCACCGGACCTTATTGCCTCACATGGTCACACGATTTTTCATGAACCTGAACGCTATTTTACCACTCAAATCGGAGACGGGGCAGCCCTTGCTGCATTGACGGGCATCACAACGGTTTGTGATTTTCGCACTCAAGATATTGCACTTGCAGGTGAGGGAACGCCTATCGCCCCGGCTGCTGACCGCTACTTGTTTTCCGGTTACGATTTTTATTTAAATATTGGTGGAATTGCAAATATTACTTCTAATTTGGGCGGGAAATATATCGCCTTCGATACTTCTCCCGCCAATCAGGTTTTAAATTTGCTGGCAAATGAAATGGGAATGCCCTTTGATTTGAATGGTGAGATTGCACGTAGCGGCATCATTATTCCTGAATTAATGGAGGAATTGAACGCGGTTGATTATTTTCATAAAAAATACCCTAAATCACTGGATAATAATTGGATACGACAATATATTTTCCCCATTATACAAAATAATAATTCGGAAATTGCAGATAAATTGCATACTTACACGCACTTTATTGCCATTCAAATTAAAGAAAGTATCGGACGTATTTTTGAGCAAGAATCAAGAGCATTGTCGTCTGACACTTCAAAGGTGTCAGGCGACAAGAAATATCGCATGCTGGCAACAGGCGGCGGAGTATTCAATCAATTTCTAATCGAACAAATACAAGCGGAATGCAGACTATTTAGTGTAGAAATTGTATTGCCCGAAAAAGAAATTATCGAATACAAAGAAGCCATTTTGATGGGATTGATGGGGGTGCTGCGTATGGAAAGTTTGCCAAATTGCTTTAGTTCGGTGACGGGGGCGGAGATGGATACGATAGGTGGCGCGGTATATTTTAGACAGACGTAACACAGACATTCTTGGTCTGTAAGTGCGTACAATCACAGACAGGAATGTCTGCGTTACGATTATGAAAAAAATAACATTTGTAACAGGCGGAACGGGATTTGTCGGGGCATATTTGCTGCGCTATCTTGTGCGGGATGGCGTACATGTACGCGCCTTGCGACGTGCCGATAGTCCGATGGATTTGGTGGCAGAAATCGCAGATAAAGTGGAATGGGTAGAGGGCGATATTTTGGATGTACCTTCGCTCGAAATGGCGATGGAAGGCGTGGATAATGTCTATCATTGTGCCGCGATGGTATCTTTCGACCCACGCAAGCGCGAGCAGATGATGAAGGTGAATATCGAAGGTACAGCGAATATCGTTAATTTGTGTTTGTCCTTGAATATCAGGCGTTTACTGCACGTAAGTAGTATCGCGGCATTGGGGCGTGAGGCAGACAATCCGCATGTAGATGAAAACGCGAAATGGTCGGATAGCCTGCTCAATTCTCAATATGCCATCAGCAAATTCAAAGCAGAATGTGAGGCATGGCGCGGCATGGCAGAGGGTTTGGATGTGGTCGTGGTCAACCCCTCGGTGGTGGTGGGTAGCGGTCATTGGGACAATAGTTCGACGGCATTGTTTAAGACGATTAGCAATGGTATGAAATTCTATCCTGCCGGAGGTACGGGCTTCGTGGATGTACGCGATGTAGCACGAGCGTCAATAGCCTTGATGAATAGCGATATTTCGGGCGAGCGTTTTATTTTGAACAGCGAAAATATGGCATGGCGCGATTTTATGACACTGACTGCCACCCAACTGAAGGTTGTGCCGCCTAGCCGATTGATTAAGGGTTTGCCCTTAGAGATTTTTTGGCGGGTCGAATGGCTGCGTAGTCGTTTGCTTCGTACAAAACCCGTTTTGACCCGCGAAACGCTTCAACTGACTGCCCATACTTTTCATTATGATAATAACAAAATTCGTGAAGCTATCGGTTTTCAATTTCTGCCCATAGCCGCTACGGTACACGAAACCGCCGCACAATTTCTCGAAACTTATCCGAAAGGGATACGCGTTCATATGTTGGGAGTAACGAGTTGAGAGTTGAGAGTTGAGAGTTGAGAGTTGAGAGTTTTTTCGCTGTGCGAAAAAACTGCATATTAATCATTAATCGTTAACCATTAATCATTAAAAAATTGATACAGGATATTTTAGAAAAATCGTACAAGGAGAAGAGTTTTATTGGTGTTTGGGTCTATGGTGATGAGGAAGGTTTTTGGAGTGGTTATGTCAAAGAATTGACGGGCGACTTTATGATTTTCCAACATTTTACCAAATACGGCGAAGCAGATGGCTTAATTATTGAAAAAATCGACCATATACAATCCATTGATTTTGATGATGATTACTCGCAAGTCATGGATTACCTTGTCAAAGATAAGGCGAAAGCAGAGCAATTGGAAAACATTGACATCGAAATCCATCACGCACATACCTGGCAGACGGATATTCTCGAACCACTCATCGGCAATAAAAATCAAATCATTCAGATACAAGTCAATCGCGATTCTTATTATACCGGTTTTGTGGAGTGGGTGAATGATGAAAACCTCGTTTTGCGCCTTGTCGGAAATAACGGGCAAGACAAAGGTAAATCCATCTTCCGCACCGAAGACATCAACACGATTCGCATCAATTCAAAGGATAATCGCAGACGTATGTTGCTGTATAAATGGCGAAAATCAACTTCAAAATAAAAAGCGAGAACAGCCTTGCGACTATCCCCGCCAAAGATTCAGAGGTTAAAGGCAGGTTTTGGATTAGGTTCGTGGAAAAAATTCATAAATTTCCTCTATGAATCCTGCCCTCACACTATTCTATTCCTCCAGAATTACTTCGTCGATTTCTTTCAATTTGTCGCCAAAATAAGGATGCTCGCCATTGGCAAGTGCCAGTGAATGAGGGCTTTTGTATGTAGCTTTTCGCCTCAATTTGAATAAGATATACACATTTAAAAAGTGCATAGCTCCAAGCAATAAGACGATACTGCCAACCTTTGCGCTGAGTACTTCTACCAGTTGTTTGTAGCTGCTAATCGTACCGTAGTGTTCGAGCAAGTACATCACCAAACCAATATTAATGAGGTAAAAACCCATCTTCAAGAGGTGATTGACCGATGTAGCGAGGGCTTCATTGTTGTGAAAAATATCATTGAAAAATACCGTCGCGTTTTTGAATAGAATATGCGCCACCCAAAGCGTCAAACCTACGCCTACCCACAGGTAAATGATGTACGCAATGACTGAATAATTTATCATAACAGAAGTTTAAGTTTAAGAATAAGTTTAAGTCGAAGTTTTATCTCGTTCAAGAGAAAATTTTTATTATTTTTTCCAAAAAAGGATACTGCACATGCTGCGTCCTGTACCACCGCACGAAGGTGAAAGCCGACAAATTGAAAAAGTGCATCACCGCCAATACGAAGACTATCATCCCGACTTTACTGCACAGTGTTTCAATGATTTGAGCAAGGTTTGTAATCTCATATTCTGCACGCAATACAAGCAGCATATAAGCGATATTTACCAAGTAAAAACCTATCAACAGCAAGCGATTGAT
>CALCMV010000015.1 GCA_937967535.1 uncultured Saprospiraceae bacterium | reverse complement strand
CCATTTAACTTTGCTTAAAGCGAATACTCGTCAGACGAATCCCTTTATTCAATGCGAATATTTTATGAGACAAATCACTACATTTCACAAAAACCTTCGTCAGACGAGTACTATCCCACAAGCAAACTTAAACGGGTAGCCTTTTTTCATCAAAATGATTTATAAGCTGATTTTGTCGAAAAATTTGAATACAAAATCTACATTACTACTTATTTAAATGTATTTTTATCTTATTATCAATACTTAAAGAATTGCTGACGAAAACCTAATTAACATAAAAAAACAATATAACTAAAAATTTCATTTCCAGTGTTTTATAGTTCCGATAGCTATCGGGATTAGTGGTTTCAGCATTAATATGTGTAACACTACCCAGGGATTATGCCCCCTAATTTCTTAGAATCAGAAACTTTTCATTTTTATTTTCAGAACGAATCCTCCCTTCAAACTTCAACATTAATCCTTATCTTTGCGTTCCGTTTTTTACAGATATGATAAAATTTGACCGATTCACACTCGACAATGGTTTGCGGGTGTTGGTACACGAAGATAACAGCACGCCGATGGCAGCCGTCAATTTGCTGTACAAAGTAGGCGCGAAAAACGAATCGCCCGACAAAACGGGCTTTGCCCATTTATTTGAGCACCTGATGTTTGCCGGCTCCAAGCATGTCGAAAATTTTGACGAACCGCTTCAGTGGGCAGGCGGCGATAGCAATGCCTTTACGAATAGCGATGTGACGAGTTTTTATGCGACCCTTCCCGCGCAAAATATCGAAACCGTTTTTTGGCTCGAATCTGACCGCATGGCAAATCTCAACATCAATACTCGTTCACTCGAAGTGCAACGCAAGGTGGTCGTGGAGGAATTTAAAGAAACTTGCCTCAATCAACCTTATGGCGATGTGTGGCATCACTTGGTGGGTTTGGCATATGAGGTGCATCCGTATCGTTGGCCCACGATTGGTTTGACACCCGAACATGTTGAAAGTGCAACGCTCACTGATGTGCAAGATTTTTTCCATAATTACTATCATCCGAGCAATGCGGTACTTGTGGTCACAGGCAATGTGACGGAGGCGCATGTACGTGAGTTGGCAGAAAAATGGTTTGGCGATATTGCTCCACATAGCACTCCACAAACACGTATTCCCACAGAGCCGGAACAAGGCACACTGCACCTCAATCGTATAGATGCTAATGTGCCGAATGATGCCTTATATATGGCATTTCATATGGGCGGACGCTGTGATGAAAGTTATTATACGTCTGATTTGTTGTCGGATGTATTGAGTCGTGGGCGGAGTTCGCGTTTGTATCAACGCTTGCTCAAAGACCGCCGTTTGTTTTCTGAAATAGATGCTTATGTTACGGGAAATATTGACCCCGGCTTATTTGTCATCGAAGGCAAACCTGCGGAAGGTATCACGATGGAAAATGCCGAACAAGCCATTTGGGAAGAACTCGACTTGCTGAAAAATGAATTGGTCGAGGAGCGCGAATTGCAAAAGATTAAAAATAAAGTGGAGAGTTCACTCGTTTTTTCTGAGATGAATATTCTCACGAAAGCCATTAATCTCGCCATGTTTGAAGTGCAGGATAAAGCCAATTTGATAAATCACGAAGCCGCCATTTATCGGAGTATTGGTGCGGAAGACCTTCGCACACAGGCACAGCATATTTTTAGGCGAGAGAATTGTTCAGAGTTATTTTATTTATCTAGAAAGTGAGAGAATTTTGATTTTTGATTTAGTGATTTTTGATTGTATTTTCGTGTAATTTTTTGCGAAGCAAAATCAAAAATCAAAAATCAAAAATCTCTAAATCAAAAATGTTCGATTTAACTAACATATTCAATATTTTTCAGCCAAATGTTGCTTTCAAGCATCCCTTGTTGTTGCTATTGTTGGCATTGATTCCGTTGATGGCGATATTCTACTATTGGCAACGGCAGAAGCGACATGCTACTGTGCGAATGTCTTCCTTGTCTGCATTTGCCGGGAAAAATTCTTGGCGAGGGCGATTGCGGATATTGTTGCCGATATTGCGGACATTGGCATTGGCGGCAGGGATTGTGGCATTGGCGCGTCCGCAAGCGACATTGAAGGAAGAAGATATTACAGCAGAGGGGATTGATATATTTTTGGTGATGGATATTTCGAGTAGTATGTTGGCGCGGGATTTCGCGCCCGATAGACTCGAAGCAAGTAAGGAAGTCGCGATGGAGTTTGTGGATAAACGCGAACACGACCGCATGGGACTCGCTGTTTTTGCCGGAGAAGCCTTTACCCAATGCCCACTCACCACCGACCGAAGTGTTGTCAAAACTTTCCTCTCCGAACTCGAATGTGGACCACTCGAAGACGGTACAGCTATTGGCTTAGGACTCGCCACCGCCGTCAATCGCCTCAAAGACAGCGAAGCTAAAAGTAAAATTATCATCCTACTCACTGATGGAGTCAATAATGCCGGCGATTATGTGAAACCTTTGACTGCGGGAGAAGTTGCCCGCGAACTGGATGTGAAAGTCTATACCATCGGTGTCGGTAGCAATGGCGACGCCTACGCACCCATCGGCAGACGCGGCGACGGAGAATACGTGTTCGGCTTCGTGCGTGTAGAAATTGACGAGCGTCTCCTCCAACAAATTTCCGATATGACAGGCGGACGCTATTTCCGCGCGACCAATAAAGAAGCCCTCGCGCAAATCTATTCTATCATCGACGAATTGGAGAAAACAAAAATCGAAGTGACGACCGTGAAGCGATATAGTGAGGAGTTTTATCCGTGGGTGGGGCTGGCTTTGATTTTGTTGATTTTGGAGGTGGTGTTGAGGTATACTGTTTTGAGGGTGATGCCTTAGTTTCGTGATTCGTTGACTCGTTTGATTCGTGATTTGTCTTTTTATGATAAAATAAAAATGGCTGACTACAATTGTAGTCAGCCATTTCTATTTTAGAGTGTGTTTAAATTTAACTTACATTCACGAGTTGAAAAACACTATTTTTATAATTAATTATCCCCCTCTATCGGTTATGTTTAACCACCACTTAGGGGTCATTTGTTGATATTGGGTTTGTTCGACACCGAGTAGCTTCAAAACTTGTTGCTGTT
>CALCMV010000014.1 GCA_937967535.1 uncultured Saprospiraceae bacterium | reverse complement strand
AACGCCAAATTAAGGGCTACCCGTTTAAGTTTGCTCAACTTTGATAATCAGTAATTTACAATCCCGTATAGCTATCGGGATGTTATTCAATGAATTGTAAAAAACTATGAACTATGAACTGGCAACTATGAACTGATAGCCCAAATTTATATTTTCCAAGAATCCATAAAAATAATTGAAAAATAAATGTGTATTTGAATTTTCAAAATTCTAATTATCAGCATTTTGCATCATTCAAAATTAAATATTTATTTATTCAAAATCATTAAAATGAATATAAAACAACTCGTTCTAATCCTGCTTTTATTGGTAGCTACTTTGGCTACCGCCCAAGAAAAATACACCATCAGTGGCTACGTAAAAGATATTGAAAGTGGTGAAACATTAATTGGTGTAACCATCTTGGAGAAAAATCTTGAAGAAGGCACGACCACCAATGCCTACGGTTTTTACTCGCTCACACTGCCTGCGGGCGAGGTCGAACTGACCTATTCCTATCTCGGTTTTGATGATAAAATGGAAAAACTAAGGCTCAATCAAGATATTTCTTTGAACATTGATATGGGTACGACTGCTGAGGAATTGGTGGAAGTCGTCGTCAGAGCCAACTCTGCCAGAGAGCAAGTGCAATCTACACAAATGAGCGTTGACAGAATCAGCATGAAAGAGGCGAAAGCACTGCCTGCTTTGTTTGGCGAAGTAGATATTATCAAAACTTTGCAACTCAAACCCGGCGTAAGTAGTGGCGGAGAAGGCACATCCGGCTTGATAGTGCGTGGCGGTGGTCCTGACCAAAATCTGGTTATATTGGATGAGGCGATAGTGTACAATCCCTCTCACTTATTCGGTTTTTTTAGTACATTTAATACCGATGCTGTCAAGGATGTACAACTTTATAAAGGCGGTTTTCCGGCGCAGTATGGCGGCAGGCTTTCTTCTGTAATTGATGTAAAATTGAGAGAGGGCAATCGCAAAAAATTTGTCACTACGGGTGGTTTGGGTTTGATTTCTTCGCGCCTGACCCTTGAAGGTCCGACAGCAAAAGATAAGGGGTCATTTATCGTTTCCGGTCGTCGTACTTATGCCGATATTTTTACCCGCGCCATCAATAATGCCAATGAAGATAATCCTGATTTTATCCGTATTCCCGATTATTTTTTCTATGATTTGAATGCAAAACTCAATTATGATTTGGGTGAACGCGACCGCATATTTTTGAGTGGTTATTTTGGGCGCGATGCTTTTTTATTTGATGATGGTACTTTTAATTTCAAATTTGATTGGGGAAATACCACGACCACTGCACGTTGGAATCATATCTACAATCCGCGTTTGTTTTCCAATATGACTTTTACCTTTTCGGATTATGATTATTTGATTAGCAATTCCTTTGATGTGTTTGATTTTGAGGTGGGTTCGGGTATTCGTGATTATAATGCCAAGATTGATTTTTACGCTGAACCCAATAGCCGCAACAGCATCAAATTTGGTGCGGATTGGACTTGGCATGAGTTCAATGTAGGGCGTTTGCAATTTGAGCAGGAAGGCGAATCATTATTCAATTCGAGTAGCGATTTTACGGGTTGGGAAGCCAATGCCTACGTGTCAAATGACCTTGAAATCAGCAAAAAACTGAAGATAAATTTTGGCTTGCGCTTGTCTTCTTTTTTCAGCGACTCGACTTTTTATTGGGCTCCAGAACCCCGATTTTCAGCACGTTATAGCATCAATGATAATGTATCTGTCAAAGCAAGTTATACGCGCATGAATCAGTACATCCACTTGGTGTCGAGTTCGGGTGCCTCTTTGCCGACAGATATTTGGTATCCCTCCAACAGTGTCGTAAAACCGCAGATTTCTGACCAAGTGGCAGCGGGTGTTTCGGTGGCTATCGGCAATCAATTTTTGCTGACCAACGAATTGTACTACAAATGGCAACAGCGCCAAGTTGATTTCCGCGACGGTGCAGACTTGTTTATCAATCCTAATTTGGACGATGAATTTGTTTTCGGACGCGGATATAGCTACGGCAATGAGATTTATTTGGAGAAAAAAGAAGGCAAATTCACCGGATGGATTGGCTATACACTTTCGTGGACATGGCGCGATTTTGACGACATCAACGACGGCAATCGCTTCCCTGCTACCTTCGACCGCCGACACGATGCCTCCGTTGTTTTGCTCTATGAATTGAATCGAAAATTCACCTTTACCGGAGCATGGGTCTACAATACAGGACGCGCCACTTCCCTGCCCGAAGCGCGGTTTTTCTTGCAAGATATTATCGGACAAACAAGCGGCGGTATCGGTACGGTTTTCCAAGAACGCAATAGCTTTCGCCTACGCCCTTTTCACCGCCTTGATTTGGGAATTGTGATGAAAATGTTTCTCAACAGACCCAATTTTGAAGCAGATTTGACCCTCAATACCTATAATACTTATGACCGCCGAAATCCGTTTTTTATCTTTTTTGATACCGAAACAGATGATAATAATATCGTTACGGGTATTACGGGCAAGCAAGTGTCTTTATTTCCAATTTTACCCTCATTGACCTTTAATTTTAAATTTTAAAATATACTCGGCATGGTGCTTCCGGCTCCTGTCCGCATATACTATGAACGGTATAAATTTCGGAAAACTGTAATGACTGCTTTAGCTGTCAAGTAAAATAAAAATAAATTTATAAATAGTTGTTTTTTAATTTTTTATAAATAAAAATAATAATATACTTGACAGCTAAACAGGCTGACCGGAAACTCGTACAGGCGATTTCAATCGCCATGTTTAGTATAATTTCATTTATAATTTACTGTAAATAAATGTTATACGAATTTTATTTATTTTTCACATGGCGAATGAATTCGCCTGTACGGTATTCCCGGTCAGCCTGTAAAGCAGTCATTACGGGTTCATTCGGAAAACTGATATTTTCCAAAATTTACTCCGTTCACAGTATAGCTATCGAAATTATATTTTATTAGAAATAGAAAACATTTAATTAATATTATTTTGTAAAAAATTATAATTTTGATTTCGCTGATTTTGGAGTAAAAAAATAAAATATATTGTATTGATTATTAATAATTTACAAAAAAAATATAAAATTAATACTTTTATTTTAAATATTTTATTAGTTTGATTTTCTCCTTAATAATTTCAAATGTTTTATCAATTCAATAATTCACCAATTTCCAGTAAATAACAAAATCATATGAAAAAAGTATTATTATTTGTATTTGCCGTACTATTAACATTTCCTTTATTGGCACAAGAAAGAAGCACCGCAGAAAAAGCCAGAATCAAAGCTGACCGTTTTGCCAAAGACTGGCAACTCGAAGCCCGACAACGCGATAATGTATACGCAGTCTACCTCAATCAAGAACAAAAACTCGCCGAAATAGCACACCTCGAAACCACCGATAAAGAAACTTTTCGCACCCAACGAAAAGCCATACGTGCCGAAGCCGAAGAAAAATTAATACTCTCCCTCGATAAATACCAACGACGAGATTATGAGAAAGCAAAATCAGGAAAAAAGAAACGCAAAAAACGCAGACGAAGAAGAGGGTGATTTTAATGGTTAACTAAGAACTAAGAACTATGCACTAAGAACTATGAACTATGAACCATGAACTAAAAACTAAAAACAATGAAAATTAATCAATACGACCAAGTGTGGGATTTGTGGTTATCTTATAAAGATAAGCTGCATAGCTATGTGATGAAGCGATTCAAAGACGAAGAACTTGCCAAAGACACCACGCAGGAGGTCTTATTGAAAATGCACAAATCTTGTTGTTCGGATAAGGAAATTAAGAACGTCAATTCGTGGTTGTTTCAGATAGCGCATAATACGGTTATTGACCAATTGAGACGACAAAATAAAATCGTCCATGAATCCGTAGAACCTGTCCCAACTGACGACAACAGTGTATGGCAAGAACTAGAGGATTGTATAGCACCTCTGATAAAATTATTACCCGAAAAATACGCCGTTCCGCTAAAAATGTCGGATATTGACGGCATCAAACAAGCGGATATTGCTACAGAATTGGGCATCGGATTGAGTGCCGCCAAAAGCAGAATCCAACGTGCCAGAATGATGTTGAAACAAGAAATTCTCAAATGTTGCGCCATTGAAACGGACAAAAACGGCGTACCGATTTCTATTGATATTAATTGTTTATGCTTGGATTAGAAACTTCCTTCTTGATGCGAGTTTGATATTTTTTTTGAAAAAAAATAAAAAATCTTGCGTCTTTTTAGCCTTTCGTGCGTCTTGCCGCAAATTTTATTTCACAATTCAAATCTTAAAACATGAAAAGATTGCATATTCACGTCCGCGTAACTGACTTGACAGAAAGCATTAATTTTTACAATGCCTTATTCAATACCTCCGCTACCCTTATCAAATCCGATTATGCCAAATGGATGTTGGACGACCCAAAGGTCAATTTTGCCATCTCCACAGGTCACAGCCAAGCCGGTATCGAACACCTCGGCATCCAAGCCGAAAACGAAGGCGAACTAAACGAAATCTACGCCAATATGAAAAATGCCAAAGGCAAAATCCTCGAAGAAGGCGAAACCGTTTGCTGCTACTCCAAAAGTCAAAAATCGTGGATTACCGACCCGCAAGGGGTCAATTGGGAAGCCTTCTACACACATGGCGAATCCACTATATACGGCACAGGCGAACACGCCCGCCCCGCCCCCGAAGCGATGCAACAATGGCAAGGCAATGACGCGATTGATGCACAACCTGATGCTCAAACTCCTTGTTGTGGTCCGACTTGTTGTTGATTGAGTTCGTTGTATTTTATACTTGCTTCTATTATCTAACTGGACTTTGGACATTGGGGAATTCGAAAACCGGGGAATTAGGTAATCCCGATAACTATCGGGACATTATCAATAATTTATATTAGTTTGTGTTTTATTTTAAATTGTTTTTATTGCAATTTTTATTTTACTGATAAATAACAAGTTATGCCTTATTTAGTCTAATTTCTAATTTCCTAATTTCCAAGTTGCCTAATGTCCAAAGTCCAGTTATCTAAAGCGAATACTCGTCAGACGAATCACTTTATTTAGTGCGAATATTTGATGAGACAAATCACTACATTTCACAAAAACCTTCGTCAGACGAGTATCCCGCAAGCAAACTTAAACGGGTAGCCAACAATTTCATTGTTTTTCCGATGATTTGTTGCTAAATTTGTCAATCTAAAGCACGATATATTGGGCTTACTCCCTCCAATTCATAAGAAAAAACACCGAATACGCCGCAGCATAAATCAAAGCAAACCCAAGCTCAATTTCTCAACACTATGAACTAACTATGACTAAAATTCAAATCCGTTCTCCGCACCTCGAAGGCGCAGAAGTCGCTTGGTTTGCCCCTTTGTGCAATGGCGATGATGAATTTCTCGGACACCACGACATCCGTTACAAAAGCGATTGGAGCAATACTTCCAATGTTCTCTTGACGGCTGACCGCTTGGGCTATCGCAATATACTGTGTCCCTCATCCTATCAGGTCGGGCAGGATACCTTGACTTTTGCTTCGGCGGTTGCGCCCTTGACCTCCAATATCAATATCTTGGCGGCGATACGTTGTGGCGAAGTACATCCGCCGATGCTCGGACGTGCGATTGCTACGCTCGATCACATCCTGCGTGGGCGATTGACCATTAATATCATCTCGTCCAATTTGCCCGGTACGGATTTGAGTTCGGCAGAGCGATACCAACGCTCGCGCGAGGTCATCGAAATCCTCAAGCAAGGCTGGACACAAGACCACATTGACTTCAAAGGCGAGTTTTACAACATCCAACTCGACAACACCGCACCCGTCAAATCCTATCAGCAAAACGGCGGTCCGCTACTCTACTTTGGAGGCTACTCACCACCTGCGGTAGATTTGTGCGCCGAGCATTGCGATGTCTATTTGATGTGGCCCGAAACGGAGGCACGCCTCCAAGAATTGATGCAAAATATGAGCGACAAAGCCGCCGGATACGAGCGCAAGGTTGATTTTGGTTTACGCATACACATGATAGTACGCGAAACGGAAGCCGAAGCCCGCGCCGCCGCTCGCCACCTGATGACTTATGTAGAAGACGAAGAAGGAAAGAAAATCCGCGAACGCGCCCTTGATGCCAAATCCTACGGCGTATCGCGCCAAACCGAAATACGTAATATGTCTGACGATGAAGGATTTATAGAGCCGAACCTGTGGACAGGCATAGGCAGAGCAAGGTCGGGCTGTGGAGCAGCTATTGTCGGAAATCCTGAACAAGTGCTGGAAAAACTCAATCGCTACATGGATATGGGCATCCGTGCATTTATCTTTTCGGGCTATCCGCATGCCGATGAGTGTAAGCTGTTTGCCAAATACGTATTGCCGAATATCAAGACTTTTTCTATGCCCGAAGCACAAGGGCGCAAACCCGCACTCGCACCCGATACACCACTTGCAGCAGGAGCAAGAACTTAGAGCATGTTTTTAAATGATAGTTTGGGAAACAAGATAAGTCGCCTGACATTTTAAAAATGTCCGCGAGTAGGCATCTTCCCAAACTAAAACTAAAAACACATATAATTCCGGTAAAATATGCAGTTGAGCCATATTGTCATTCAATGAATTGCAAAAAACTATCAACTATCAACTAACTTGACAATGTTAAATTAAATTTTTATTAAATATAAATAAGGTGCTTCGTTCTGAATTTGACCTAAAACTTGTCAGACATTTTGAAAATGTCAGACAAGTTTTAGGTCAAATTCAGCGCAGATTTCCTATTTCAAACA
>CALCMV010000013.1 GCA_937967535.1 uncultured Saprospiraceae bacterium | reverse complement strand
AACATAAAAATAAATAAGTTATTTTAAATTAAAAAACGAATGTACTCGTCTGACATTTTGAAAATGTCCGACGAGTGAGCATAACTCCCAAAGTTAAAAAAGCAATACATATAACGCTTCCGCAAAATATGCAGAAGAACCTAAATGCAAAATATAATGAATTGTTTATCAAATAATTATAAGAAAAACAAATTATTATATTTTGCATTTTTTATAATACAAATTACTTTCTTTTTTCTTTTTTTTTCTTGTGAAAATGAGAACGCACAACGTTTTCGCCACCTCTCTCCCGAATATTCCGGGGTACATTTTTCCAATATAATCACTGAAAATGACTCTATCAATATTTTAGATTTTCATTATCTGTATAATGGTGGCGGTGTAGGTATCGCCGACCTCAATAATGACGATTTGCCCGACCTCGTTTTCTCCGGGAATCAAGTGACTTCAAGGCTCTATCTCAATCGTGGTCAGCTTAGATTTGAAGACATCAGCGAAGCCGCAAATTTTCGGACGGATAAATGGGTAACAGGCATTTCCATTGTTGATATTAACGGGGATAGTCAGCCGGATATTTATCTCTGTGTTGGGGGAAAAACATGTGCCGGAATATGCGAAAATGAACTGTACATTCATCAAGGTTTGGATAAAAACGGCATCCCACAATTCAAAGAAATGGCAAGCGAATACGGCTTGGCAGATGGACTCTATACCCAACAAGCTGCCTTTTTCGATTATGATTTGGATGGGGATTTGGATGTATATTTATTGCATAATCTGGTAGACCCAAAAGATAAAAACTCACCTTCGCCCAAGCACTATATCAACCCACAAAGCACCGACCAATTGCTGCGAAATGATACGAAAAATAATACAACACATCCGGTTTTTACTAATGTTTCGGAAGAAATGGGTATCACAAATCGCGGTTACGGATTGGGCATAGCCATTGAAGATTTTAATCAAGACGGCTATGCGGATGTGTACGTAGCCAACGATTTTTTGTCAGAAGATTTATTATACTTGAATAATGGGCTACAAAATGCTGTTCATCAAGGATTTACCGAAAGTTCAAAGTCCGTACTTGCCCATGAAAGCTACAATAGTATGGGCATTGATATTGCGGATGTGAATGGTGATGCCTTCCCCGAAATCGTGGTTGTAGATATGCTTCCTGCCTATCACGAAAGGCAAAAAACGATGATTGGTTTTATGAATTATGATAAATTTCAATTATCACAAAAACAAAATTATACCGCCCAATTTATGCGAAATACTTTGCAGGTCAATAATGGTTTTTTGAATGGAAAAATGTTGCAATTCAGTGAGGTCGGCTACATGGCAGACATCTACAAAACCGATTGGAGTTGGACACCGCTACTCGCTGATTTTGATAATGACGGAGATAGAGATTTATACATCACCAATGGCTATTTAAAAGACATTACCGACCTTGATTTTGTAAATTATAGCGCACAAGGCAATGTATTTGGTACGCCCGAAGCCCGCCGAAAAGGACTCGAAAATGCCCTCGCCGAAATGGAAGGTATCAAACTTAATAATTTTTTCTACGAAAATATATCCGACAAAAAAACAGGCGCAATACCGCAATTTAAAGACCGTTCGGAGGAATGGACAGCCTCCAAAAAATCCTATTCTAATGGTGCAGCCTACGCCGATTTGGATAATGACGGTGACTTGGATATTGTGGTGAATAATATCAATGATAAAGCCTTTATTTTGGAAAATACCGGCAATTTAGAGGCGAATAATTATCTACAAATTCGACTAAAAGGCAACGCTCAAAATTCAAGTGCAATCGGTACAAAGGTCTATATTTATCACGACGAAAAAATACAATATCATTTTCATGTACCGCAGCGTGGTTATCTTTCGACGGTGAGTGATGTGATTCATTTTGGATTGGGAGAAAATACGAAAATTGACTCTGTGAAAGTCATTTGGCAGGATGGGAGTGTTCAGAATTTGTATGAGATAGAGGGGAATCAGGTATTGGAGATTGAGCGCAAGAGTTCTCGTCCTGCACCTCGCGAAAATGGGCGGTTTTTCGCGCATTTTGGAGAGGGGACAGGAGGAGGAAAAATGCCCATTTTCACCCAAGCAAATTCCAATGATTTTTTCCAATATGAACATAAAGAAAACACATTTCACGATTATTACGTTCAACATTTGCTCTTGCGTCAATATTCGCGTAGCGGACCGTGTTTGGCGATTGGCAATATTGACGAAAACCTTGATAATGAAATATTTATAGGTGCTGCAAAAGGTACAGAGGGGCAGTTTTTTTCTTTAGAAAATAAAAATGCAATTCAGAATATTTCTACGAAAGGAGAATCAACAGATGCGCTATTATTTGATGCGGATAATGACGGTGATAATGACCTCTACATCGTGATGGGAGGCAGCGAATCGAAAGCCGAAAGTGAAGCCTACCAAGATGAATTGTGGCTGAATGATGGTACGGGAAATTTTAGGAAAACCATCGGATATTTGCCAAAAATGACCGCTTCGGGTGCATGCGTGGTTGGTGCAGATTTTGACCAAGACGGCGATACGGATTTATTTGTAGGCGGACGCATATCGCCGCAAAAATATCCGAATATTCCACGTAGTTATTTACTGGAAAATCAGGGTGGAAAATTTGTGGATATAAGCCCAAAGGATTTATCACAAATTGGCATGATAACGGATGCCCTCGCCAAAGATTTTGATGGAGACGGATGGATAGATTTGCTCATTGGAGGAGAATGGATGCCGCTTGTTTTTTTTCATAATAAAAAAGGAAAATTATCGCGTACTAAAAACCATTTTTACACAAAAAACAAGAAAAAAGCGGCGGTAAATGGGCTGTGGAATTGCCTTGAAGCAAGGGATATGGACGGCGATGGCGATGTAGATTTTTTGGCAGGTAATCAAGGCTTGAATACTCAATTGAGTGCAAGCCCCGACGAAGCCCTTCACCTCTATACCGACGATTATGACAAGAACGGTAGCCCCGACCCACTCTTAGCGCAATACTTTACCAACAAATCCGGCGAAAGAAAACTCTATCCCGTACATGCCCGCGATGATGTGATGAAGCAATTGGTGAAGTTAAAGGCTGATTATCAAACTTATACAGATTTTAGTAAGATAGATTTTGAAATATTATTAGCTCCAAAAAATAATCAAATCCTGACGGTCAACCAAATGAAGTCTTGTTATTTTGAGAATGATGGTAGGGGCAATTTTACGCTGCACGAACTACCTTTGGCTTGTCAGGTCGCGCCTGTGCAGGCGATGCTTGCGGAAGATTTTGACGGTGATGGAAAAGTAGATGTTTTGGTAGCAGGCAATGACTATTCGGCGGAAAGTAATGGCGGTTGGTATGATGCCATGACGGGGGTATTTTTGAAGGGTAGGGGAGAGGCGACTTTTGAAACAGTGGGCAGTGCCGAAAGTGGTTTTTATGTACCAAATGATGTGCGCGATATGGCAATTATCAAGAATAAGAATGGTCAGAAAATGATTTTAGTGGGCTGCAATTCTGATAGTTTGAAGGTATTCTTGGTAGAAGATTTCTAAAACAAAACTCGCCTTGCATTTTCAAAAATACAAGGCGAGTTTTGTTTAAAATTAAAATTAATCATTAACCATTAACCATTAACCATTAACCATTAATCATTCTTCAATCACCACTTTAATTTTCAATTCTGTAACAATGGGGTCGGTATTGGCTATGATATTGACCTCTTGATTTTGCTCACCGAATTTGTCTTTGCTGTCAAAATTGACTACAATCTCACCCGATTCGCCGGGACCGATGGGCTTTTGGGGCCACTCCGGTACCGTACAGCCGCAAGAACCTGATGCAAATTCTATCAACAAATAAGTATTGCCTGTATTCTTGAATTTGAAAGCATGACTGGCTTTTCCTCCTGCTTTAATGGTACCAAAATCGTGGAAATCTTCTTCAAAAGTCATGGTTGTCACCTCCGGTGCATCTTCAAATTGAGGAGCTTTTGGTTCTACCACAATATCCGGCGCAACAGGTGGCGGAGTCGGAGTAGGCTGTGGCTCGATAGTTACACCAAGTATAGGTGTAGATGTAGTAGGTGGGGTAGGAGTGACGTAGCTCGTAGTAGGAGGAGTGTAGACCGTATTCGTAGTAGGCGCAGGTGTAATAATGCTACTCGTAGGTGGGTTCGGCGGCAAGACTACACGAATCTGCCCCTGCGAATTGGTGCCTTCAATGATGCGAAATTCTGTACGGCGATTTTTGCGCCTGCCTTCGGGATTGTCTTCGCCTTCGACGGTGGTATTGGGCGCAACGGGAAGGTCTTCGCCATAATATCTTGGTATCAATTGGGCTTCGCTGACACCTTTCCTTTTCAGGTATTTGATAGCGGCTGCGGTACGTCTTTCGGAGAGGCGATAGTTGTAATCGTTCTCGCCGCGAGAGTCGGTATGTGATGCTACTTCTACGACCAATTGTGGGAATTGCTGCAATTTGGAAGCCACATTGTCCAAGACAAGTCGCTCGCTTGATTTGACACGATGGCGGTCATAGTCAAAGTAAATAGTATCCAATTTTGGCAATACAAAACCGTATTTGATAATTGCATCTGCGGGTGTAATGGCAGGCGGTGGCGGCGGAGTGGTATAAACTATCTGCGGCTGCGGTGGTGCCTGTACTATGGGCGGCGGTGCTATAATCTGCGGTGGTGGTGGTATCGGGTCGAGTGTGATTTTCTTTTTTATCTTGGTGGCTTCTACCAGATTATAGGTATCAAAAATTTCGGTAGTATCTGCAAGGTATCCCTCTCTGACGGTGATAAAACGGTATTGTCTGTCACCGCGAAGCGTGAAATTATATTCACTCATATCATCTTGCAAGACATTAATTAATCTTTTGTTGGGAGAAACTTCATACAACTCAACCGTAGAACCTTTGACCGGCAATCCCGTTTTTTGGTCTACTACGCTTGCTGCTACATCATATGGGATTCTATCCAGAAAAGTGAGGGTGTAAATATCATCGCAGCAAGTCTCACTTTTGAGCGAAATCGTACCCGGACGATTGGAGACGACATAGGCATGATAACCGTCTTCTGCAAAAGAAAAGAACATATCATCAACTCGCGAATTGACCTCGCTACCCATATTAGTAGGGGTCGTCCAAGCCTCATCTATCCACAAACTTTCGTAAACATCATAACCGCCGATGGTCGGCAAACCATTCGTACTGAAATATAATGCTTCATTCTGAAAAAAGGGTGATTGCTCACTGCCTACGGTATTGATTCGGCTACCTAAATTTACAGGTTTTCCGTAACTATCTCCTTGAATTTCAACATAATAAATATCCCAACTTCCGTAGCCCCCTGACATATTTGAGGCAAAAAACAAGAACTCTTTTCCATCCATTACACCGACCGAAGGGTGTTTGAATGAGTATTTATTGTCGCCGAGTTTTATCATTTTGGCATCGCCAAAATTGCCATTGCTGCCATCGGCACGATAGATGCTACAACGTTGTTTGCCTTCGATGGTACAGCGTGTGAGGTACATCGTCTGACCATCTTCTGTAATCGTGGCACTTGTGGTATGATAGCCCACTTTGTTGATACCTTCCACCACATTTCCGGCTGCCCATGTACCGCCTTGTATGCGTTCTGCTACATACAATTTGGTATAATTATTATCTTGCTTGGCATCCTCAATCACAATGATAGAATCGGAACGCAAAGAGGAATAATACAAACGCCCGTCGTGCTGAAATGCCGCCTGTTCGGTAGAAGGCGAATTGATACCATCGCCTGCATTGAATACAGAGATTTTGTCATTGGCGGTCATGCCGCCTGTCATTTTGATTCCGGCGAGTTCGTTTTCGGCAAGTTCTTTATAAACAGGGTCTTCCGTTTTTTGCATAAAACGATTGAACTCCTCTGTGGCATCCTCGTAATTTCCGTTGATTTTCAATGTTTTGGCAAGAACAAAACGAGCATAAGGATAGGCGCGGTCTTTGTCGCGGCGCACTAGTCGGTTGTACCAGCTTTCGGCAGCTTCGTAGTCGCGCAATTCGTATTGAATGGAAGCAATACGATGCAGTACCGCCGTATTGCCGGGGTCATCTTCGTACATGGATTCAAACCAAGAAAGAGCATTATAAGCATCTCCGCGAGCGTAGATTTGCTCTGCCAATTTTAATTTACGCGCCGGAGAGAGTGTGCCTCTGATTGGCTGCGCCACCGCCACAATAGTCGTTGACAAAATTAAAGCGAAAATTATAGATAAGGTTCTCATATTTCTATTGCTGAATTGTTTTACTGTTGAATTGCTTTACTATTTTATGATTATATTATGATTAATTGTACTGTTTTTATTGCAATATTTTTCTGAAAACTATGTATTCGCTAATTTTGAATTTTGAATTAAAAAAAGTATTTGATTTGTTAATTTTTAATTATCAGTAAAAAACAAAGTAAAATTTAAATTTATTTGTTATTCAAAATTCATAACTCAGAATTTGACGAAGACATTGTGAAAAAGACTTGTTTTTTTTATCATAAATGCAAAACACATTATTCACGTTAATTTTGTTTTTAAATTAATAATAAAAATAATACGTAAACAATTTAACATTCAACCAATATATCAACTGGACTTTGGGGAATTAGGAAATTTGGTATTGGTATCCCGATAGTTATCGGGATTTTTATCAAATAATTATAAAATTTAATTAATTGAATATTTTTTACCTTAATAAAATTTAATTAATTGATAATCAATTACTTGCGATTTAAACCCGAATTTCTTAGTTACCTAATTTCCAAAATGTCCAAAGTCCAATATATCAATGAAATTCTCAAAAAAAATGGTGGACGGTTTACGATTCTGGCAAACGGTGTCTTTTGGTCGAAGTGCAAATCGCTACCGCCCACACCCATCGTCTGCCTTTTCTTTGCTTAAATGAATAATGAGTGAATAAGTGAATAACGTATTTCGTATGATTCATTCATTCAAAAACATTTCATCATTATTTAAAATCTGGGGCAGAATAAAACGGGTTTTACAACGGGTGTTTTATATATTTTGGCGGTGTATGAAAGTGCTAATTCGTATGCGCCGCGTCCTCTGCTGGCAGGGTTGAGTGGAGAAACGTCAATATCGTAAGCGATACCGAGTTTGGTGCCTCTGTAATCTATACCAATCATAGTCATAGCTGCGCCACTGTAGCGGTATCCGAGTCCGCCATAGAGTGTCACATTGCGTTCGGGATTGATGTGGTAGCCAAGCCGGGCTTGGGTAATCAATTCGCGGGCTTTGGCTTGGGTTTGGAAAATGAAACTCGGTGCAATAAGGAGGCGGTCTGCAATATCGTAGCTGAAGCCGCCGTTGAGGGCGATGCGTGTTCGGAGTCTTTGGGTAGAGATGAAGCCATCGTCGGGGTTGGTGAGGTGGAAGGCAGATGCGCCAAGATAGAAATTGAACTTGGAAGTCAGGTAGGAATTGACCAAAGTACCTACGCTGAAATCGCCATAAGAAATCGAAGAGTCGAAACCCGGTAGACCAAATTCGCCACTGGGTGCGCCACCGAGGATTTCATCTTCAAAGAGCAAATTTTCCATATCAACCCGCCGTTGTGCAAAGCCGGCTTGTGCGCCTAATGAGAAAACGGTATTTGATTTTTTGCCTAAACCTAAATGATAAGAAAGCGCGAGCGAACCTGCCGTATGATTGAGCGATGCACTACCTGCGCGGTCGTTGGTGAGTAAGATACCTGCGCCAAACCAATCGTTTTTGCCAAAGCCGCGTATGACGGGCAAATCGCCATAGAGCGAGTAAGTCACAAATTGATTTTCTAATACACTCGACCACTGATCGCGATAAATGCCACCCACACGAAATGTACCTTCGTAAGCTCCTGTCAATGCCGGATTGAGGGTCATCGGAGAAAGTTCGTATTGGGTATAGTGGATGTCTTGCGCCTTCAATTCGCCCATAGCTAGCAACAAGATAAAGAGTATACCCGATAGAAGTTTCATAGTGTGTTTTTCTTTCATATTAAGTTTAAATTTTTCTTCAAATTAATGACTGGACTTTGGACATTAGGTAATTAGGAAACTGGGTAATTAGGTAATCCCGATAACTATCGGGACATTATCAACAATTTGCATTGATTTTCATTTTATTTTAAATGAATTTTATTTAAATGTTTATATTGTTGATAAATAAATAATTACACTTTTGTCAACCTAATTACCTAATTTCCCAGTTCCCCAATGTCCAAAGTCCAGTTAATGAGATTGAATACCATAATCAACAATCAAAAAATCCGAAATCAAAAATCTTCAATTTCTCCACTTATTTTTATGAGGCAATATATTACTTATTCGTCAAAATTAGTTAATGTTTTTAAAAAAAAGGTATCGCTAAGGCTTTAATTCATCTTCATGAGTGAATTTGATAGGATTTCGTTAATTTTGCAATTATTTGAGAGGTCAGAAGTCAGACTTTTCTCATTGCCGGAGGTCAGATGACTAAACTCAAGTAAAATTTATCTGACTTCTGAGAGCAAGGCAGTCTGTGACCTTTGACCTCTGACAATAAATCTATGGCACTAAGAGATAATTTTCCGATGGCAGATGACCCGCCTTACCTCGAAGGGGAAAGTGACGGATGGGTATACCGTACCGAATTTTCGGGTACAACACTGGCGCAAACCTATACTATGGTGCTTCAGTTTCTCGAAGAGGAAGGCTATGGTGATCTACCCGTACCTGCGGATGCAGATGAATTGCTTTTGTTCAAATTGAAAACCCGCAATAAGCAAATTCTAATGTTTGAAGAAAATGGTTATGTACACAATCCGATTAAGATTTTGTTTGATAAGTTTACAAAAAGCCGCCCGAAATTGATTTTGTGTATTTATAATGAAGCTGCACCTAAGCATTTGCTGCGTTTTCATGGAGTAGGAGGCTAGTTGACCGGACTTTTGGAATTAGTATCTAAGTTAAGTTTAAGTTTAAGTTTAAGTTTAAGTTCACATTTCGTGTAAATTATATTGAGTAAATAAGAATAAATTTATTATTTAATTTAATTAAAAATATTTTTATATTTATTTGATTATTAATTTTATATGGAAATTTTGAAAAAAATTGCATTTTCCTACTTCTTTTAAAATAATAATTAAAAATTAATGCGAATTATTTTATCTGAATTTGTCATAATAATATCAATGAATATAATTTTAATTAATGCTTTTACATAAAACAAAGTAAGATTTGGATAAAATCACAAAAATCGAATAATATTTGGATTTATTTTTAATATTCTTGTTATCTAAATATGATTTACGCGAAATGTGAATTTAAGTTCAAAATTCAAAATTGGCGAACACATTGAGGCAAATGGAATAGTTTGAATTAAAATAGGCGATTTTAGTGGAGGATATCAACTTGGAATCCTCCGCTTTTCGCCAATTTTCGATGTGTATATTTTCTATTCCGGAAAGGTGTTTTACTCATGCAGCAGCTACGAGTTCAGGAAATTGCTTTTTACTTTCTTCGATGATGTGCTGTAATACGCCGAGTAGTTCAGGAAGTTCTTTTATCAAATAGCGAGTTTCATCCACAATGATTTGATTATCAGTATATTTGATAAAACGCCACTCCACGCCCGTAGTCGAACAACCGTATAAAGTCTCAACTGGCTTACCGTCCATTTCATTCATCATTTTTGCACCTATCAGTTGGGCAGCAGCCTGGACAGTACCTTTTTCTATATCTAATTTTTTGGCTTCTGTGATACAAAATATGGGCGACATCACGAAATCCTGAAGGCGGCTGAAAGAAAAAATAAAGTCACATTCACCACGCAGACCGAGTTGTTCATCCACATCCATATTAGAACCAGAGTAAACAGAAAAACTATGATTATTATTGCTACTCAATTCTAACAAAACGGGAGTAACCAAACGTTCTGAACGTGATTTTTCTGTCGAAAAGCCAAAGTCTTTGGCTTTTTTTAGTGTAGTTGTGAGCCACTCGGTGGGTGTTACAAGAGGTACATCTGTAAATAAATCTCCTCCAAGAAATTTTACCCCAAATTTATCCATCAAACTGCTTGCTGTGAAATCTGAATATGCCATATTTTATTTGTTTTTCCAAAGATAATAAAATTCCCAACAAAAAACCACAAAAAAGACAGCCGCAAGGTCGTATTTTTGCCCCATTAAAATCATTACACAAATACAAATTACATATGTTAAAATACATCAAAACACTTTCCACATTACTCTTGATTTCTCTCACCTTCACTGCCTGTTCCCAACAAATACAACAAGACTCTACACTACAAATTTCCAAAAAACAAACCTGCACTTGCCAAAAGATGACAGGTGAATGGCTCAATCCTTCCGGCTCTGTCTTGGTCATCGAAAATGTGGACAAAACAGGCAGCATCAAAGGGCATTACCTCTCGTCAGTTGGTACAGATGGGCAGCGATTTCCATTAATCGGTTGGGTCAATCAAAAGCCTCACGAAGCGGAAAAAGACAATACGGTAGCAATTACCTTCAGTGTCCGCTGGGGCGAATATGGCAGCATCACTTCATGGACAGGC
>CALCMV010000012.1 GCA_937967535.1 uncultured Saprospiraceae bacterium | reverse complement strand
CCAAAAATGAAGGAACTCATATAGTGTATATACTGTAGACGGGGTAAATTTCGGAAAATATTAGTTTTCCGAATGAACCCGTAATGACTGCTTTAGCTGTCAAGTGCATTATTATTTTTATTTATAAAAAATTTAAAAACAATAATTTATAAAATTACTTTTATTTTATTTGACAGCTAAAGCAGTCATTACAGTTTTCCGAAATTTACCCCGTTCACAGTATAAAACGTTTTATCCATGCAAGACATCACAATACGAAAAGCCACCCTGAATGATATGGAAACCTTGTTGCGTTTTGAGCAAGGTGTCATTGAATTTGAACGTCCGTTTGACCCGACATTGGACGAGAATATTCATTATTATGATTTGAATGAAATGATTAGCGCACCACATATCGAACTGTTGGTAGCGGAACATGCCGGACAACTCATCGCATCAGGCTATGCACGTATCGAAGCGGCAGTAAGACCATATTTGAAGCACGACCAACAGGCTTATTTGGGATTTATGTATGTCCTTGCTGAATATCGTGGGCGAGGTATTAATGGACTCCTCCTCAATCAACTCAAAATTTGGAGTGCCGCACAAGGAGTAACTGAACTACTTCTTGAGGTGTATGCCGGCAATGCAGGAGCTATCAGGGCTTACGAAAAAGCAGGTTTTGAACAGCTAACTATTGCTATGAGAATGGCTTTGGAGTAAATGTGGATTTGGATTTGCTAGAAAATAACTGCAAATTTGTAGGAACTAAGAAACGCAAAAATGCACGAAATGGCAAAAATCATCAAACATATAGGCGAGATTGACCAAAGCCTTCTCCAAGAGAGATACAAAAAATATTTGCTCCTACATTTGAAATTGCCGAAACTTTGCGCGTAAAAATTTGATAATGAGCAGTTTCTTTCGCTAACCTTTAAAAATACAAATAAGTGGTTGGACTGAATTAAGCGACACTTTTAGTTTTCATAATTCATTGAAAATGAATTATTTATTTAAACTTAAACTTTCCCGACAACTGTACGGGATAAACTTGTACTTCCACTTACCTTGTGTTTTTTGTCTCATTCAAAATTCACTTGTTCAAAATTATTAAAATGTCAAAACAAAAAGAAATAAATATAGTCAACCGCAAGGCAGAATACGAGTACTTTTTTGTAGAAAGGTATGAGGCGGGTATGGTACTGCTCGGCACAGAAATCAAATCTATTCGAGATGGCAATGCCAATCTGAAAGAAGCCTATTGCTTTATGAAAAACGGCGAACTATTTATCCGCAATATGCACATTTCGGTCTACAAACACGGCACCTCCAACAACCACGACCCTATCCGCGTCCGCAAGCTCCTCCTCACCAAACAAGAACTCAAAAAACTCGACCGCAAAATTCGCGAAAAAGGCTTCACCATCGTTCCCACCCGCCTATTCATGAGCGAAAGAGGTTTCGCCAAACTCGAAGTTGCCCTCGCACGCGGAAAAAAATCTTACGACAAACGCAACACCATCAAAGAACGCGAAAACAAACGCGACCTCCAACGGATTCAAAAGTACGGTTGACGGTGGACGGTGGACGGAATGTGCTTCCAAAACCCTTCAAGTAAGAAATTTATGACATCAAAAAAAAGTAAAAATACTCGCATCCTACCCTGCGTTAGAACCGTTAACCATCTACCGTCCACCGTTTACCGTAAAAAAAAAAGTTACCTTTTTCGAGTTCGTAGTATAAAATACCATATGCAGTATTCTGACGACATGATTATACTCAAATTACGCTCCGGCAATTTGCAGGAAGAGCGTAAGGCACTGCTCCAAATTCGAGAGCAGAGTTTTGAGATGATCTGTGCGTTGGTATGTAATAATCATGGGCGACGTGCCGATGCCAAAGACATTTATCAGGAGGTCATTACGAATTTGGTGCAGAAGATTCGTAGCGGCAAATTTGTGCAAAAAGCATCTTTGAAGACCTATAATTTTAGCGTAGCCCGCAATCTATGGTTCAAAGAACTCCGAAAAAAGAAACGCCAAAGACCTCTCGAATCTTTTGATGATACGATTATCTGCACGACCAATATTGAACAAGATATCATTCGACAAGAACGGGCTGCAATGATTCACCAACATCTCGACAAACTGCCGCAACGCGAAAGCGAAATCCTGCGACTATATTATTTTGAACGAAAAAAAATGTCGGAAATCGCTGATTTGATGGGATTCAAAAGTGAGCAAGTCGCCAAAAATGTAAAATGCAAGGCAATGAAAAAACTAAAAGTACTGATGTGCTAACGGGTTGCGAGTTGCGAATCAAGTAACAACAACACGACAGCACCACAACACAAATACAATGAATTGCGAACAACAAGAATGGATAGATTTATACCTTTTCGGTGAATTGGAAGGGGAAGATTTGCTGCGTTTTGAGGCGAAAATGCAAGAAGATGAAGATTTTCGGGAAGACCTGCGCTTGCAAGCGGAGATTTTCTTGGGCATAAGCACTTATCACGCCGCAAAATCGAAAACTCCAACTAAAGTAGTCAAACACTCATTCAAAAGAGTTTGGATGGGCATAGCGGCGGCGATTGTATTTGCATCAATGCTCGGTTTGATGCACAATAATTTTAATATACAACAGCAAAATATACGGTATGCTCATAATGATTATCACATGATGGATTATGGTATCATTAAGCCTTTTAAAGATAAATTTGTGCTGCCACACCTACCGAGTTGGGTCATCAAACCCTTGCCCGAACTCATATAGCCTTGAGAATCGTTTTGCCGAACCGTTTATTATTTCTAAATTTAGCCTTAAAAGAAACACTAACCATCGGATAAGATTAAGTTTAAGAGTAAGGCAACTTACTCAACACAATTAATTTAATTAAAATTAAATTATCACTTATTAAGTAAACAATTGATTATTAGTTTTTTATTATTAAAATAAAAAATGATGTAAACTGCTATGTTAATACGAGAAATTTAAAGAATTAAATTAATTTAAACTTGAACTTTCCCGACAACTGTACGGGATAATCTTAAACTCAAACTTAATAAGAATTATGAAGTCAAACAAAATTTTTTGGGTATTCACTATCACGCTAATTTGGATATTTATGGCTTGTGGGAATGATACAAGCCACGAAAACTCCGGCAACAATTCAGGTAATTACGAAAATAAAGTCACCACCCACACACTAGGCGACCCCGAAGAATTGACTCCGCTCAATTCAAATGATAATGGTGCAACGATTATCTTCCAGCATGTTTTCCAGACTTTGATTAATATTAATTTCAAAGATTACAGCATTGTGCCTGTATTGGCGAAAGCACGTCCGGTATACACTGAATTGCCGGGAGGTAAACTAAAAGCTGATATGGAAATCCGCGAAGAAGCCACTTGGGACAATGGCGAAGCCATCACCGGACACGATGTTGATTTTTCTGTCCGCGTTCTCAAAAATCCCAATACGGACAGCAAAGCCCTCAAACCCTATCTTGAAGATATTGAGGATATTATAATAGACAAAGACAATCCGAAAAAATTCTCGCTCATCTATGCCAAGCCATATATGATTGCAGAATCCTCTTTGTCGGATTTTTATATCATTCCTGCCTACATATACGACCCCGAAGGTATCATGCAAAAATTTACGATAAAAGAACTCTACCAAGCCACCAAAGACGGCAGCCTTGACAACAATCCCGACATCAATAAATTTGCCGATTGGTATAACCGCAGCGAGTTTCAACGAGAGGTGGTCGTAGGTTCAGGGGCTTACACCTTTGAAGATTGGCAGGTCAATCAGCGCGTTATTCTCAAATTGAAAGAAAATTGGTGGGGACACAAAGTAAAAGACAATCACTGGTTCGAAGCCTATCCCGAAACACTTGTTTTTGAGACCATCAACGACCTTACAACGGCTACCGTAGCCCTCAAAGGAGAAAAAATAGATGCCATGCGAGGTATCGAACCCAAACCTTTCGTAACAGATTTGCGCGAGTCAAAAGACTTTAACAGTAAATTTGCAACGGCTACACCACCGCTATTTTCTTATGATTATATGGCAATCAATAAGCGGCGTGATAAATTTGCTGATGTGAACACGCGCAAGGCACTCGCACATATCATGAATGTAGACCAATTGATTGAATCCTTCTGCTATGGCTTGGGCGAGCGTGTGGCGAGTTTTACCCACCCCTCCCTCACCGAGCGTCTCAATCCCAATGTAAAACCTTATCCACATGACCATGCCAAAGCGAAAGAATTACTTGCGAAAGCAGGTTGGAAAGATACTGATGGCAATGGTATTTTGGATAAAGAAATTGACGGAGAAAAGGTAGATTTTACAATTGATTTGCACTTCAATACCGGCAATTCGCGCCGCGAACGTGCCTGCCTCATCTTTCAGGAAGAAGCACGCAAGGCAGGTGTCAAGGTCAATATTTTGCCACTCGAATGGTCGGTCATGTTGGAGCGTGCCAAGTCGCACAATTTTGATATGGTCACGATGGGCTGGATTTCCTCCCCCCTCGAATCTGACCCCAAACAAATCTGGCACACCGATTCGCAATCTGACGGTGGCTCCAATTATGCCGGTTTTGGCAATGCCCAAACCGACCAAATCATCGAAGACCTCCGCAAAGAAATGGACGACCAAAAACGATACGCACTCTACCACCAATTGCATCAGGAAATACACGACGATGTACCCTACGTTTTCCTATTGGCGCAATTAGAACGTATTGCTATCAGTAAAAAATTTAACAATGCCTATGCCTCCGGTATCCGCCCCGGATATTGGGATTCAGGCTTCCAAATTTCTACGCCTACGCCGAACTAATTAAGTTTAAGTTTATCCCGACAACTGTACGGGATAAACTTAAACTTAATCAGTATGGAAAAGAAATATGATTTTCTGGATAGGTTAATTGCGTTTGCGGGAGATATGATTTTGATGGTAGGAGGATTGTCGAAGCATCTGACGGGGAAGTATTTATTCGACCAAATCATGCGTTCATCCGGTTCAGCAGCTTTGAATTTTGGTGAGACGCAAGGTGCAGGTTCGGACAAAGATTATATTAATAAAGCCAGAATTGCTCTGAAAGAATTACGCGAAACAGAAGTAAATTTACGGATTATGCGCCACGTCAATTATGGTGGCGAACAAAGAGATAAATTACACGAAGAAAATATTGAACTCATTAAAATCCTCGTAACGATTATCAAGAATAGACAGAATAAACAGGAATAAGTTTAAGTCTAAGTCTAAGTTAAGTTTATCCCGTACAGTTGTCGGGAAAGTTTAAGATTAAGTTTAGAAATTTAATTTTCAATTAAATTCATATTTTTATAATTATTTATTTTTTGAAAAAAAATATTTTTTAAACTTAAACTTAAACTTAGTCTTAAACTTAATTTGAGCTTAAACTTAAACTTCAACTTAAACTTTTCATGTTTAAATATATTATAAAACGAATCATAATCTTCATCCCCACCTTGCTCATTATTTCGGTAATGGTCTTCATGCTCAATATGTATGCACCCGGCGACCCGGTGTACAATATGGCGGGAATAGACCCTCAATCGAGCAAGCCACTCTCGCCCGAAGCCTATGCGAGTATCAAGAAAGATTTGGGTTTGGACAAGCCGCCGTTTTACTTTGCCTTGAGTTCGAAGGCATATCCTGATACGCTTTATCGTATTCCGAAAAAGGAACATCAGAAATTGCTCTCCCGCCTCGTGGGTACATACGGCAATTGGGACGAAGTACGTGCTTACCACAAGTCAATAGGCGCGATAGAATCGGCTGTCAATAGTATTCCGAAGGATTCGCTCAATCCGAAAGCACTCATCAAAATCAAAGAACGAGTACGCGGACTATATGCACTACACGAAGATGATAGGGTTCAAAATAATTTTGAAGTAGCAGACAGATATGTGACTTCTACGCCCTCTACGAGCGTCCTCAGCCCACTGATGGCAGATATGAAATCCAAGTATGCCGCGATGGTCAATAACCCTAGCACATGGAAACTCAAAGTGCCAAAACTTACTTGGCATGGCTTCAATAATCAGTATCATACGTGGTTTGCTAAGTTTATTCGATTTGATTTCGGAAAATCCTATCAGAGTAAACGCCCCATTTCAGAAGAAATCGGTGAGCGTATTTTCTGGACAATGTTGATTAGTGTTATTTCGCTGATTATTGTGTATTTGCTGTCGATACCTTTGGGCGTATTTTCAGCACGAAAGAAAGATACACGCGCAGATAGCATTGTCACGACGATATTATTTATACTCTACTCGCTGCCGAGTTTTTGGATTGCGACTTTGCTCATTGTTTTTATGTGTAATCCTGAATATTTGGAGTGGTTTCCGCCCTACGGCGTAGGTGATGTGGAGGGCAAAGGCTTCTTTGAAGGCTTCAGGATACGAGCCTATCACTTGATATTACCGCTATTTTGTTGGTCTTATGGTAGCTTGGCGTTCCTATCGCGGCAGATGCGCGGCGGTATGCTCTCCGTACTGCGACAAGACTATGTGCGTACTGCTCGCGCAAAAGGTATAAACGAGCGCAAAGTAGTCTGGAAACACGCCATTCGTAATTCACTCTTACCTATCATCACGATATTTGGTAGTGTCTTTCCTGCGATGATTTCCGGCTCAATTGTGATTGAGATTATCTTCTCATTGCCGGGTATGGGACAGTACTTGTATCAGGCGATTGTATTCAAAAATTTCCCTGTGGTGAGTACCATCGTTATGATGCTCGGTCTGCTGACGATGGTGGGCTATCTTATCGTGGATATTCTTTATGCAGTAGTGGATCCGAGGATTCGATTTGATTAGTTTTTATGATTGGTGACTAGAGGGAATTTTAACAAAAAAATAGAGATGGAAAGTTTCAATGAAAAAATTGTTTTGATAGGCATTCCAATCATAGCTTCTATAATTACAACGTTAATAATTAAACCAATTGCAGACAAGTATTTATATGATTTTAAATTGGAAAGTGATTATAAAGCTGAACAAAGAAGAAAAATTAAAGACGTACTATCCAAGCATAAAGTTCATTTGTTAAAAAGTTGTGAATCCTTAAATCATAGACTTTGGAATTTTTTAAATAATCATCCCAAGAATTGGCATGATGTCAATGGAGATTTTTCCAATGTAGATAAATATTACATACAATCTTTTGTTTATCGAATTTTATCTGTCATCGCATGGGTTCAGATTATTGAAAAAGATCTTATATTTCTTGACACAACCATCTCAAAGAAAGAAGATTTAATGCTTATTAAATATTTCAGACTAATTGAGCAAACTTTTTGTGATTTGAAATTATATGAGGGAAAAACAGTTCTGCCTTACAATCTGGACTTTGGACATTAGGGAATTAGGAAATTTGGTATTAGGTAAATTGTTTTTTATCAAATAATTATAAAATAAAATTAATTGAATGTTTTTTATCTTAATAAAAATAAAATAACTGATAATCAATTACTTATGATTTAAACCCGAATTTCCCAGTTACCTAATTTCCAAAATGTCCAAAGTTCAG
>CALCMV010000011.1 GCA_937967535.1 uncultured Saprospiraceae bacterium | reverse complement strand
GGCGGCAGAGAACGTTCCGGCAATCGTGGAAACATGGCATTTGGGTATAGAAAGTGGCAACGCAATAGCGCAAGTCTTATACGGTGATTACAATCCAAGTGGCAAATTACCCATGACTTTTCCGCGCGACGTAGGACAGGTGCCGATTTATTATAATTACAAAAATACCGGACGTCCCGGACCATTGGACGTAGTTTTTTGGCAGCATTATACTGACCAAACTAATGCGCCTTTATATGCTTTCGGACATGGTTTGAGTTATACGACTTTTAAGTATAATGACCTGAATATCAATAAAAAAGGGAATACCGTCAATGTAAGTGTGAATGTAAAAAATACAGGCAAAACAGACGGCGAAGAAGTCGTACAGTTATACATTCGCGACCGCGTAGGCAGCGTGACTCGCCCTGTACAAGAGCTAAAAGGTTTTGAAAAAATCATGCTCAAATCCGACGAAAGCCAAACCGTACAATTTACATTGACCGATAAAGAATTGGGTTTTTATAATAATCGCGGCAAGTTTGTCGTCGAATCCGGTGCTTTTGATGTGATGGTTGGTGGGAGTTCGGCTGAGGTTTTGAAGGGAGAGTTTGAGTTGGAGTAGTATAGGCATTCTGTGCGGTGGTTTATTTGTTGCGAGTTCCCTTACTGTTTAAAAATTTAAAAATCAATAAAATAAAAACGTCTCGCATCCACTCGCGTCCTACAACTTTTACATTTTACATTTGAAAAAAAGTGTCAACTACTTTATTATTTGGATGAACTTGTCAGAAAATTCGTAAATTTTCTCTACATCATCTGACCTCTAACTATGAACATTCAACTACTATATCCTACTCTTTTGGTCGCACTTGCAGGATTGCTTGTGCCACTGCTTATTCACTTGTGGAATAGGCGGCAGGGGCGGGTCGTATTGTTTGGTAGTACGCAGTTTTTGGAGACTACACAGCGCAAGAAAGTCAGTCGTATCAGCTTTACGCAGCCTTTATTGTTTTTGCTTCGTGCTTTGATGATTGGGGCTTGTGTCTTGTTGTTGGTAGAGCCTGTGCAGGTGAGTATTTTGCAAATTTTACCACAAAAAAATGCGAATTGGTTGTTGATAAGCCCTTCATTATTGGAACGCGATGATTGGGAAAATACGATTGACACGCTGCGTTATCGCGGGTATGAACGGCGGGTATTGGCGCGGGGTTTTGCTCTTGCCTCCCTCCAGCCCCTAAAGGGGAGTCAGCCCACATTTCCGGCTGCGAGTGCTGCCTCCCCTTTAGGGGCTGGGGGCGTGTGGTCGCTACTCGCTCACACTTCTGTACACCCACAAGCCCCCGATAGCATTGCCGTCTATTTTACACCCGAATTAAATGACTTTGAAGGTGTAGCTCCGGGCTTGCCAATGCACATTAGGTGGCACGAAATACCGCCGAAAAATGATGCTTATCACATGCTGCACGCATGGGAAGAATCTGACAGCAAATTGGCGGTGATTGTAGGAAAAAGCGATGAGGAACATACGACATTCAAGCGATACATTTTCCGAAAAAAAGCACCCATTCAGAGCGATGAATTACCAGATATTATTTATGAAGAAAATGAGCAATTAATTTATTTTAAAAACAAAAAAAACACCTTTGTTTTGCTTGAAAATAAACCCAAATTGAACGCGATTATTTTTTATGATAATTTATTTAAAAAAGATAGAAACTACCTGATAGCTGCACTCAAATCTATTTCGGAATTTACGGATATTCAAATTGATATAAGAAAAGAAAAAATAGGAAATGAGGATTTGGATTTTAATTTAAATGAAGAACCGGACGCTGTATTTTATTTATCTGAAAAAACACTAAATGACAGCATCGCAGTCCGTTCAAATTTCCGATTATTTACCTACAAAAAAAATGAAGTGTACAAGGAAGATTTTATAGGAGAAACATTCGTAGAAGATAAAAAAATATACATACTCACCCGCCGCCTCACTGATGCCGAAAGCAGTATCAAATTGCCACAAAAACTCCTCGAAGTCCTCCTCACACCCAATGATTTTGACACTAAATTAGCTCAATTTGACCAAAGAAAAATCGCCCCGTCACAGTACAAAGTAAAACAAGTTTCCAATTTGCAACAGGAGGAAATATTGCCCGCAGAAAAGAAAGAAATCGCAGGATTTCACGATATATTGTGGTGGTTTTTATTGGCTTTATTTTTTACAGAAAGAATGATTGTGACGAGAAGAAATTCTGCATAAAAAAAACAGCATAAAATACACCCTACATTTTCAAAATGAAAGATGTATTTTATGCCCTTTTTCATCAACCATCAACCATCAACCATCAACCATCAACCGTCAATATCTTCCCCTTCCTCACCAATGTCAAATTCATTCAAAAATCCTGTATGAAAATTACCGCTTAGGAATCGCTCATCGCGCATCAATTTTTGGTGAAAGGGTACGGTGGTTTTGACACCTTCTATGATAAACTCGTCGAGGGCGCGTTTCATTTTTTGGATACATTCTTCGCGGGTTTGGGCGCGGCAGATGAGTTTGGCAATCATCGAATCGTAGTGTGGCGGTATGGTGTAGCCTGCGTATACGTGTGTATCTACGCGCACACCATGACCTTTTGAGCTATGAAACGAACTGATTTTGCCGGGACTGGGGCGAAAGTCGTGGTAAGGGTCTTCGGCATTGATGCGGCACTCAATGGCGTGCATCGAAGGGTAATAATTTAAGCCGGACATTTCTACACCTGCGGCGATTTTAATTTGTTCTTTAATTAAATCGTAATCTATAACTTCCTCTGTAACAGTGTGTTCTACTTGAATCCGCGTATTCATTTCCATAAAATAAAAATCGCGGTGCTTGTCTACCAGAAATTCTACCGTACCTACGCCTTCATAATTAATGGCTGCGCCGGCTTTAATGGCAGCTTCTCCCATTTTGTTACGAAGTTCTTCATCAAGGAAGGGCGAAGGCGATTCTTCTACTAATTTTTGGTGGCGACGCTGAATGGAGCAATCGCGCTCGGAAAGGTGACAAACATGCCCGTGCTGGTCGCCTGCAATTTGGATTTCGATGTGGCGCGGCTCTTCAATAAATTTTTCGACATAGATACCATCATTTCCAAATGATGCTCCTGCTTCCTGCCTCGCCGAGTCCCAGTTTTTCTCAAATTCATCGGCTTTCCATACTATCCGCATACCTTTGCCGCCGCCGCCTGCGGTAGCTTTGAGCATGACGGGATAGCCGATTTCTTTTGCCATTTTGAGTCCGTGCTTTACATCTTTGAGCAAGCCTTCGGAGCCGGGAACGACAGGAACGCCTGCCTTTATCATGGTTTCTTTTGCGGTGATTTTGTCGCCCATATTCCGAATCATCTCGGCACTGGGTCCGATAAATTTGATGCCGTACTCGGTACACAATTCCGCAAACTCGGCATTCTCCGCAAGGAAGCCATAGCCCGGATGCAAGGCATCTGCATCGGTAATCTCAACAGCCGCCATGATGTGCTGCATATTGAGGTAAGATTGGGCAGAGGATGCAGGACCGATACAGACCGCCTCATCTGCAAATCGTACATGCAGACTTTCGCTATCTGCCGTAGAATATACCGCTACGGTCTTGATACCCATTTCTTTGCAAGTACGAATAATCCGCAATGCAATTTCCCCGCGATTGGCAATTAGTATTTTATTGAACAAAGGCATTTTTCAATGATGAAATGCAACAATGCTTAAATGCTTGACAATGAGTGAATGAGTGAATTGTGAATGAGTGAATAATTTTATCGTAGGTTTATTCACTCATTCACTCATTCACAATTCACTCATTGTCAAGCATTTCAACATTTAAGCATTATTAAGCATTAGGATCTACTAAAAAGAGGGCTTGGTCGTACTCCACAGGTGAGGCATCTTCGACGAGTACTTTGACGATTTTTCCTTTCGCCTCCGCTTCGATTTCGTTGAAGAGCTTCATGGCTTCAACGATACAGACCACCGTCTTTTCGTCAATGCTGTCGCCGACTTTGACGAATGGCGGTTTGTCGGGCGAAGCCGAACGGTAAAATGTGCCGACGATAGGAGATTTGATGTAAATGTAGTTGGTCTCCTCGCTCGTATCGGCTTGTGTTGCGGGAGGTGCAACATCGGCGGGAGGTGCTACGGCTGTAGCCGGTACCTGAACCATCGGCGGCGCAACGGCTTGCATCTGCGGTGCGGCTGCAACGGTCTGAACAGGAAGGACTTGGGGTTGTGCTTGGGCTTGCTGGGCAGCCGCGATTTTGCTGTCCGCAAATTTTTGGGTGCGTACATTCAACTCAAAATCTCCATCCTTCATCTTAAATTCGGTGAGATTCGTCTCATGTATCAGTTTTACGAGCTCTTTGATTTGCTTGAATTCC
>CALCMV010000010.1 GCA_937967535.1 uncultured Saprospiraceae bacterium | reverse complement strand
GCACTACGGTGAAAACTATGGGTCGGTGAAATTTGATGTGAGGTAAAGTTTGAGACAGCCCAAGAAATCTATAAGGTTTTCGAAAACCTTATAGATTTGTAACCAGACTTTTATGCTACCCACAGTTTTCACCGTAGTGCCTAAAAATCAGACATGCAGCATCTATCTTCTCCACTTAGCCTAAAAAACGGCACAAGCATCTCCAATCGCATCGTCAAATCTGCGACGAGCGAGGTACTTGGCACGATGCAAGGCGCACCCACAGCCACGCTCATAAATCTCTACAAACGCTGGGCAGAAGGCGGTGCGGGTTTGTTGATTACGGGCAATATCATGGTAGATGCCAAAGCCCTCGGCGAACCCAACAATGTTGTGGTAGAAGACAAAACACATTTTGAATTGTTGAAAACATGGGCAAAGACAGCCGATGGTACAGACGCACAAATATGGACACAAATCAATCATCCCGGACGACAAGCCATCGGATTGATTAATCGAAAAGTGCTTGCACCTTCCTCTATTCGCTTGGAATTAGGACCGGTGTCCTCGCTGTTTGCAAAGCCGAAAGCATTGGAGGAAGATGAAATTTTGGACATCATAGAACGCTATGCCACTACTGCCGAAATATTGAAGGAAGCAGGGTTTGCGGGTGTACAAATACATGGCGCACATGGCTATTTGGTCAGCCAATTCCTATCGCCTCGTATGAATATTCGCACAGATAAATGGGGGGGCAGTCTCGACAATCGGGCGCGTTTTGTGTTAGAAATTTATCGGAAAATGAGAGTAAAACTCGGCGCAGATTATCCCATTGGAATTAAGATAAATTCAGCCGATTTTCAGCGTGGCGGTTTCACAGAAGAAGAATCCGTACAAGTCATAAAAATGCTTTCGGAAGAAGGCATAGACATGATAGAAATTTCGGGCGGAACCTACGAAGCACCCGCCATGATGTTTTCCAAACAAAGTACCCGCGAACGCGAAGCCTACTTCATAGAATATACCCAAAAAGCCCGAAAAGTAACTGATACGCCCCTCATGGTAACGGGTGGTTTTCGTACCGCCGCAGCAATGGAACTGACCCTTGCCGAAGGCGCACTCGACTTGGTAGGCTTGGCGCGTCCGTTCATTCTTTATCCCAATTTTCCGAAGGAAATGCTCTCCGGCAGATTGGAAAAAGTCGAATTGACCGTTCCGAAAACGGGTATCAAAACAATTGATGAACGCGGCTTGTTGGAGTTAGGTTGGTATGAGCAACAAATTCGCCGGATAGGTGAAGGCAAAGAACCAAAATTAACCCTTAGTCCATTCAATGCCATGACTGCTACCACACGAAGTATTATCCAAAAAGCATTTAGGAAAAATTGATTAAATCACCGCCCAAAAATCAAAAATCAAAAATCAAAAATCATCCATTGACTATGAGCAAGACCATACGCACTCCCGAAGACCGCTTCAAAAACCTCCCCGGATATGATTTTTCACCCAACTACCTCGAAGTCGGTGACGGCTTGCGGATGCACTATCTGGACGAGGGTGCAAAAGATGCGCCGGTGGTGCTGTTGCTGCATGGCGAACCGAGTTGGTCCTATTTGTACCGGAAGATGATACCTGTCTTGGTGAAAGGTGGTTTTCGGGTCTTAGTACCTGATTTGATTGGTTTTGGAAAGTCAGACAAATTGACCGAAAAAGCGGCTTATACTTATCAAAAATATATTGACTGGACAAATGATTTTCTCCGAGAATTGGATTTGCAAAACATTCATTTATTTTGTCAGGATTGGGGCGGCTTGATAGGCTTGCGATTGGTGGCTGCGATGCCCGACCGCTTTGCCAAAATTGTTGCTTCGAATACCATGTTGCCTACCGGACAACACAAAGTTTCTGATGCCTTCAAATCATGGCTCGAATTTTCCAAAAATTCTCCCGCATTTGACATCGGGCTTGTCATTCAAATGGGAACCGCCACCGATTTGCCGGACGAGGTGGTGGCTGCCTACAATGCGCCTTTCCCATCGGATGAATACAAGGCGGGCGCACGGATTTTTCCTTCACTTGTACCCATCACCGAAGATGACCCCGAAGGCATCAAAAACCGCGAAGCATGGAAAATTCTCGCCCAATGGGAAAAGCCTTTTCTCACTATTTTCGGCGAATTGGATGTGATTACAAAAGGCGGTGAACGGGTCTTTCAAAAACTCGTTCCGGGTACAAAAGGACAAGCACACACGACACTACAAGCTGGACATTTTATTCAAGAAGATGCCGGAGAAGAATTGGCGGGTTTGTTGGTCGAATTTTACAACAAATAAATACATTATTAATATTGTTTTGCAAAATATAAAAATAAACCTTTCCCAATACCCAAAGTCCGGTAAATTAGTCATTAAGTGGTTGGACTGAACTAAGCGACACTTTCAGTTGGTTCTTCTGCATATTTTGCGGAAGCGTTATATGTATTGCTTTTTTAACTTTGGGAGTTATGCTCACTCGTCGGACATTTTCAAAATGTCCGACGAGTACATTCGTTTTTTAATTTAAAATAACTTATTTATTTTTATGTTTAAAAGCATAAAAACCAATAAAAAAGCAAGTATCTTCTCGTCTGACATTTCAAAAATGTCCGACGAGTATCTTTTTTC
>CALCMV010000009.1 GCA_937967535.1 uncultured Saprospiraceae bacterium | reverse complement strand
GGAAACATACTACTATACATGATGAGAACCTTGCCACAAAGTCACAAAGACACAAAGGGTAAATCGCTGATAATTAAGTAAATATAATTTTTAAAATTCTTTGTGTCTTTGTGCCTTCGTGGCGATGTATAGTAGTATGGTCGGGAAAGTTTAAGTTTAAATAAATAATTCATTTTCAATGAATTATGAAAACTGAAAGTGTCGATTAGTTCAGTCCGGCCACTCACTTAAGAGCATATTAAAATTAAAGATTTTATCCTAGTGGTTTAATTCGTAATTCATTGACAATTAAAAATTACAGTAAGTTACTGATTATTAATTAGTTAAAAAACGAATAACGAGTCAACGAATAACGGGTTACGGCACTAGCACCCTCAAAAAGAAAAACGGATTTGTAATAATTACAAATCCGTTTTATTTTATACGCTTTGAAGAGCTTGTTTTATTCTCTTAAAAAAAAGAAGGGAGGTTGATTATATAAATAATCTCCTCCCTTACACCCTCCATCATAAAATTTTTATTTTTAAGGATTTTCAAAATTATGTAAATAAATTTAATTGCGCTGAAATAAAAATGATTCAAACAATATTTTTAAATGCTGCTTTCCTGCTTATAATAAGCTGAATTTTAATTGTTTATATTGAAAAATATGCCTGAAAATAAATAATTTAGAACCCGATATATTTGTTAAAATTTTCTTTTTAAGATAGTAAATTTAAGAATTTATTTTATTTAAAGCAAATCGAAGGGTATTTTCATTTCACTAAATCACTAAATACCTTGCACTTAACAAAATAAAGTCTTAATATGCTTGTTTTTGTGTCAACATTAAATGAATAATGCGAATAATGGGTTAAATTTACAATACTTTGGAAATCAAGTAATAAAATAGATGCAAGGCATTTTCAAAATGCCTCGTATTCGGGTTAAGAGGGTTCTTAAAACCAACATTTTATCCAATCCCTTATTCGTATGAATAGCATGTACTTAACCATTTTCAAAGTGTATAAAATAATTATATGAGTGAACAGCAAATGACCGTTCCTGCCAAACCACAAAAAAAATGGAGCGAAATTAAAGGAGAAAACTCCTGGACAATGTTTAAGGTAATCGCCGAATTTGTAGAAGGATTTGAGCGAATGAATAAGATAGAACCTTGTGTATCTATATTTGGGTCGGCACGCACCAAGCCCGGCACGAAATACTACGAACTGGCGGTAGATGTAGCCAAACGACTCGTGCAGGAAGGCTACGGTGTCATCACCGGAGGCGGACCGGGCATCATGGAAGCAGGCAATAAAGGCGCGAAATTGGCAGGTGGCACCTCTGTGGGCTTGAATATTGAATTGCCTTTTGAGCAAAGCCACAATCCTTATATTGACATTGATAAAAACCTTAATCACAATTACTTTTTTATCCGAAAAGTAATGTTCGTCAAATACGCACAGGCATTCGTAACGATGCCGGGCGGTTTTGGTACGATGGATGAACTTTTTGAGGTACTTACCTTGATTCAAACCGGAAAAATAGACCGCGTACCTGTTGTTTTGATGGGCGCAGAATTTTGGACGGGTATGGAAGAATGGATACGCCACACCCTGCTCGAAGTACATGGCAATATCAGCGAAAAAGACCTCGACCTTGTACTCATTACAGATAGTATTGATGAAGCAGTCGAATACATCAATAATTTCTACGCAGAAGAAGCCGTAGGAGAATTGAAACCGAATTATACGATGGGCTAAGAAATTTTTCAAACACGTTCTAAAATAGTCCGCAGTTTATCAGTCGGCAGTCCGCAGCCCAACGTGAAACAAACTCGCGTTCAACTGCGGACACCTGTGTTCGACAAAAATGGGGTAAATATTATATGCGAGTTGCAAGGCGAATTGTTTTGTTAAAAATGGATATTTGAATATTCAGACACCCGTTTTTCATAAAAAATTCGCCTTGCAACTATTCCCTATTTTACTCGAACACCTCCTAATTTAATGTCTTCGTTTTCATTCAAAATTCAAAATTGACGAACACATTACTAATTGGTACTTAGTTAATATTGTTTTGTAAAAACTATGAACTATGAACTCGCAACTATGAACTGAACCGATAGTCCTCATTGTTTTCAAGTTCTTGTTATTCAACATAATAAAAAATCATTAATTGCTAATTTGCTAATTATCAAATAAAACAATTAACTTTACAGCTAATTTTTATGTCGTGATTCGATTGTTTGTTTAATCTGCGTATTTATTATTCGTTTATTATAAGATTTATCTATTACAAATCAAATACGAATAAAAGCTACGCGAATAAAGAGTATACGAATCAACGAATCACGAATTAACGAATCACGAATACATGGCAATTGTCATTTCATTATTGAATCATAAGGGAGGCGTTGGTAAGACGACCTCTGCTATTAATATCGGTGCGGGTTTGGTCGAACTGGGTAAGCGGGTATTGTTGCTCGACCTCGACCCACAGGCAAATTTGACGCTTTCCTTGGGTGTCGGGCGGCAACCGTCAAGCATCTATGAAGCATTGCGCGGAGAGGCAGACCTTGTGCCTGTGGAGGTGAAGCATAATATGGATGTAGTGCCTTCTACGCTGGATTTGTCGGGGGCAGAAATGGAACTCGTCAACGAAGCCGGACGCGAATTTATCCTCCGCGAACTACTCGACCCACTGATGGACGATTACGATTATATCATCATTGATTGTCCGCCGTCTTTGGGTTTGCTCACGCTTAATTCGCTGACTTCGAGCCGCTACGTGTTGATTCCCTTACAAACGGAATTTTTGGCAATGCAGGGCTTGGTCAAACTCAAGCAGGTCATTGACAAGGTACGTTTTCGATTGAATAAAAAACTCGAAATCATCGGCGTTGTTCCTACGATGTACGATGCCCGTAAGGTACTCAACCGCGATGTAGTTGCTACCATTCAGAAACATTTTGGCGATAAAGTGTTCAAAACTTTTATCCGCGATACCGTTGCACTCGCCGAAGCACCGGCAGCCCGAAAAGATATTTTTGTGTATAGCAGAGTAAGTAATGGGGCAGAGGATTATCTGGAATTGTGTAAGGAAATCATAGTGCGAAGCGCAGAAAAAGTAGAAGCTAATAACGAAAGACAAACGGTGGACGGGTGAACTTGCACTTGAACTTAATTACTCATGGATTTACAAATTAGAAATTTCGGGGCTATAGAAAACGCGGACGTAAAGTTCGACGGGCTGACCGTGATTGCCGGAGAAAATGATACCGGGAAAAGTACGGTGGGGAAGTTGGTGTTCTCCACAGTCAAAGCAATTAGTAGATATGAACAGGATTTGGGGGTCGGAAAGGAACGAAATGTAAGAAAGTTGGTGGAAGAACTTTATCTAAAATTGAGAAGGTTAGAGATTAGTAAAAATGATTTTAGAGAACTCTCCCACGCATTTTCTCCCAAGAGTTTTTTTAGCGAGTTAAGACCTTATGTCAGTAAGACTCAATCCTTACTTTTCGAGGATTTCTCGGATTTAATCATAAATGAACTTTTTGAAGAAAAAGAAAAACTTATAGAACACATAATATTCAAATATGAGATTCCTTCTGAAAAAAACATTACCCAAAATTTACATAAAATAAAAAATGAATTATTAAAAGAAGAAAATAAATCTGACTTATTAAAAAGGGCTCTCAAGCGAGCTTTTGTAGCTGAGTTTTATGGCAATTTCTCACCAAGAAATAGCATTGAGAGTACAACAATATATTTTAATGAAGGCAAAAATACGTTATTTGAAATTAAGGCGAGTAGAAATGTGATTGATGCCTTCGAAGTCTATGATGACATTGTTACATTCGAAGATGTTACTTTCATTGAATCACCTAATGTTGTTCAATTATTCGACGTTATAAGCCAGTCACGAACTATTTTTGAATTGAATGAAGATAGCCAAAGGTATCTACCACGCAGAGCTAATGTGTCGCTTCACGTAAAAGACCTTATGGATAAAATAGCTAATTCATCAGACTTGGTTGAAACGGATTTATTTAGTGAATCGCAAAAAGAAATAATAGACAGAATAAAGAATATTATACAGGGTAGTTGGTCTTTTAACAGAAGAAAAAGAGATTTCTTTTTTTCTAAGAGAGAAAAAAATAACTCTACATCTCAATTCCGTTCCATTAATACTGCTTCTGGCATTAAATCTTTCGGAATAATACAATTGTTACTTTTAGCAGAAACCTTAAATAATAGAACTTTACTCATCATAGACGAACCCGAAACACATCTACACCCCAAATGGCAGGTAGAATATGCCGAAATAATCTGTTTATTAGTCAAATATGAAATTCCCGTTTTACTAACCTCTCATAGTCCGTACTTGATACAAGCAATACGTCATCATAGTGAAAAATATGGTATCGAAAAGTTTGTAAATTATTATTTAGCAGAACGTAACGGCAATGGCTTGGTCAATGTAGAACAAGTTAATAATGACTTGAATCGAGTGTTTTTAAAACTCTCCCAACCTTTACACGATTTAGTATGGAAATAGAAGTATTTTTAAGCAAATTGGTGAAATATGGGGAAAGCAAGGGATTATTTTTGAAAATGCCTATAAAAGACGTACCCGAATCTTGTTGTGAAAGTGCCGTCACAGAGGTCTATGATTTTGATGAATGTAAAAAATTAGTATCGCAGATGACCGGATTGAACTCCCCAAAATCATGTGATGCCCTCAAAATAATACCTCAAAAAAGTGTGATGGATTTTATCGAATTTAAAGGTTGGAAAAAATTCATTCAATGGCAAGCGGGAGATGATGACGAGGAAGAAAAAATTGAACGACAAATCAGTCATTTTCGTTTGGATGAAAAAATAACAGACAGTTTGCTGGTGCTTGAAAATTTGATATATCATGTTGATTTTAAATTGCTAAAAGAAGAAAAAAGAGCATATCTTGATACACCAAAGCGATTTATCATTTTGACGGATATAGAAGAACTGAATGATAGCCCACTTGAAAAACTTACAGTGACATTAGGGAATTTAGCATCAATGCCTTCGATAGAAAGTCGGATTGCGAAGAAATTTAGAGCAGAGATAAATTCAATATCGGGAGATACTTTGAAAAATCTTCAAAAAACCGAAACAGCAACCTGTTCAACAATAGACAAATTTTACGAAGATGCCAAGATACCATAAGATCACTCCGGCAGAAGCTTTGAAGAAACTTGGAAAGGTGGATACGCCTTTCGTTGAGTTGTACGAACATGGTACATTGGCGGTAGAATTGTACCAACCCGAAAAAATAGATAAGCAACAACCGCACGAAAGAGACGAAATATACGTAGTTATTTCCGGTAGCGGTACATTTTACTGTGACGGGGCAAGGATGGATTTTGCGGCGGGCGATTTTTTGTTTGTACCGGCATATGTGGAGCATCGTTTTGAGGAGTTTTCGGATGATTTTCTGACTTGGGTATTCTTTTACGGACCCAAAGGAGGGGAAGTCCCAAATAACAAATAACAAGCACCAAAATCCAAATAACAAATAGCAAATATTCAAGTTCTCATTTTTTTGGAATTTGGTACTTGGAATTTTTTTTAAAATGGGTAGAAAGAAAAATAAATCATTTTCATCGGGTTTTGGCGACCTGTTTAGCGATTTGTTGGAAGAGCAACAAGCAGAAGTCATAGAGGCAAGTACGCCGCCAAAGAGTTCGTCAAAGAAGAATTTCTCGAGTAGTTTGGAGTCTTTATTTCAGGAGGCTATCACCGAAGCTGTGCAAGAAAAAGCAGAACAAGTAGCTGACGGTGAAGTGATTAAGAAAGAAAAACGACGCACCAAACCTGTATTTGGTTTGGACTCATTGATACGTCAGACGGTGGAGGAGAGCGAAATTAAATCCGATAAAAAACGGGTATCTTTTACATTTGAAACCGAAAAAATTGAAAAACTTCGCCAAATCGCCAAACTCGAAAAAGCACGTATCCGCGATATTGTCAACGAATTGATTACCGATTATATCCAACAACATGAAACGAAAGGCGCGTAAAAAAAGTAGGGACAAAGCATGCTTTGTCCCTACTTTTTTTACGCGGTGCTACTATTTCAATTGCCCTTATATCCTACCGTACAAATTGTAATGTTACGAAATCAAATCCATCACATTACTCCCGATTCTGAGCATTACAATCATACCCATCCATACCGCGACGACTATTTTGAGAAAAGTAGCCAATAAAAAGCCCAAAAAGGATCCAAAACCGGACTTCATCGCGCCCACAATGCGTTTTCCGCCTAACAAATCGCCCACAATCGCGCCGACCAAGGGACCCCAAATCACTCCAAAGGGAATTGGTGCGAACATCCCCACGAATGTCCCGATGATACCACCCCAAACGCCTGCTTTCGTACCGCCAAATTTCTTGGTAGCTGCTGCCGGTACCAGCATATCGCCCACAAAAGCCAAAGCCGCGATTACTCCCCAAATCAGCAATACACTTGTCGAAAATTTGTCTTGCATATTGGTAAATTGATAGGCAATCATCGCCAGATACGATAATACCGGACCGGGTAATCCCGGAACAATGCAGAAAATAATACCCGCCGCAATGAGGGCTACTGCCAATATGATAAGTGCTATTGTCATTTTTGTCGTTCTTAGTTATTAGTTCGTTTTTTGCTAAAAAAATGATTTGAAACGAATGAAGAAATAAAATTCGACCAAGCCAAAGCAAAGTTCGACGATTGATACCATAAGAGCATGTTTGGAAATTGCGGGAACGTCCTACCTGTACCAATCAGCGTACATCAAATATTTTTCGGCAACCCCTTCGAGCATTTCTTTATATTGCACTGCGCTAAGGGTTTTGATTCTGCGGGCAGGCACACCGGCGTATATGCTGCCTCGTTCTACTCGCGTTCCCACACGCACCACTGCACCTGCCGCGATGAGTGAATAGGGTTCTACCACCACATTGTCCATAATAATCGCGCCCATACCCACCAACACACTATCGTGAATCGTACAACCATGTACGATAGCCCGATGCCCGATAGAGACATCATTGCCGATAATGGTATCGGTCTTTTGGTAGGTGCTGTGTACCACTACACCATCCTGTACATTCACGCGGTTGCCGATGCGTATCTTGCCCACATCGCCGCGCAAGACTGCCTGAAACCACACACTACATTCATCGCCCATCACCACATCGCCCGTGATAGTAGCGTTTTCTGCCAGCCAGCAGTCTTTCCCAAATTGAGGTGTCCAACCTCTCACCGTTTTTATTAATGCCATAATTTAGTTTTCAAATTCCAAAAAATAAATTCCAAATCCCAAGGTACTCATTTTGTGAACCGGAATTTGAAATTTATTGAAAATTCATATAATATTTTTAACTTTTATTAAGAGTTCATTTATAAGGCACAAAATATTAATTTAATGTTAAAATTTCAGATACCTGCCAACGGTTTTTGTTAAAAATCGTTCTTTGTACTTAGTTCAACAACATTTAAGAAAATTTTTGTAGTTAGTAGTTTGGGTTAGTCAGCGTAAGTTCGTTTTTAGTGGTCATTTTCATCCAATAAACTGAAAGAAGATAACACTAATATTACTTACGCTGTTTTTTTTTGTGTAAAACGATTTTTCAAATCATCTCTCCTTCAAGCCTAAGAGCATGTTTAAAGGCTAACCGTTTAAGTTTGCTTGCGGGATAGTACTCGTCTGACGAAGGTTTTTGTGAAATGTAGTGATGCCATAAAATATTCGCATTGAATAAAGGGATTCGTCTGACGAGTATTCGCTTTAGGCAAAGTTAAATGGCTAGCTTTTAAACATGCTATAAAATACAATTTCATTTCATAATTTTGCGAA
>CALCMV010000008.1 GCA_937967535.1 uncultured Saprospiraceae bacterium | reverse complement strand
ATAGACTTGCGATTCAAGGTTTTTGCCACATAAGAAGTCGTAAAAGTACCGGAAAAAGGGTCTAAAATCAAATCGCCTTCATTGGAACTCGCCTTGATGATTCTTTCTATGAATTTTATGGGTTTTTGTGTTGGATGATTTTCGTATTCATCCATGCGATAGCGTACACGCGGAAATTCCCAAACATTGCCCGGTACTTTTTGAGTATTATAAGGTTGTGGTGGATTTTTTCGATAATCAATCAATTTTCGTTTTGCCCCTGTTTTAGCTTCCACAAGGATGTCATCGGCATTGAATGTGTAATTTTTATTGTCTTTTACACAAAATAAAACAGGCTCATACATCGAGCCGTAATATTTTTTTGCCTGCACACCCGAACTATCATAATACCACACTATTCTCGACAGAATTTCAATTTTATCTCTCAAATAAATATCAAAATAGGGCATGAATTGTGTGGAAGTCATCACATACATGCTACCCGTTTTTTTGAGTTTTTTCAAACACAAATTTATCCATTCATAGCACCATTCGAGGTACTCCTTGTCTTTTTGTTTATATTTTTTTCCATTGAATTTTTTACCAATATTATACGGCGGGTCTAAAAAGATTAAGTCAACAGAAGCATCTGCAATTTCATTAGATAAAACTTCTATCGCATCGCCGTGAAAAATGATATGTTCTTGATTTTCAAATTTTTGCATTAAAAATATTTTCAAATTTTCCGTTTTTCGCAAAATAACTACCGCTTATCAACTCCTATTCCTATCTTTCCAATCATCCATTCTAATAACTGCACCAAATTGATTGATTTCCTCTGCATTAATTAATATTTGGCAGACAGTAGAAGCATTAGACCTGAATTTGGTAGTTTGGATGATATTTTCAAAAATCTCCACTTCTTCTTTCGTGATTTTTTCTGAGCTTTTATGGGCAAAATAGTTTTCGATTCCTGTTAGTGCAAAAAGCTGTAAATCCTCATCTTTGTCGTGGATAAATTTCATGTAAATGTTTTTCACATCTTCAATAATATAATAGTTCTGCAAGCCATCTATCCATCGTAATGCCTGTGTCACCTTTTTCTTATGACGCTTAGTTTTGTCGGGCTTACTTTCAATGATTTCTTTGGCATATTTCAATATTTTTGCACTCATCTTCAATGCAGGTCGGGCATTTTCACTTTCATCGTAATGTTCCTTTAGAGTTTCTATCTCACCTTCAGGAAACGCTTCATCTTTCATCCTTATCGCAAAGGGCAAGTGATTGATAAGCATTCTTCCGATTTCATGTTCCCAATAACTTGCTTTTCTATTGCGAACTTCAAACAATTTTCTGTGTAACGAAAACAGCGCATCTATATGTTCCTCATTTTCTGAGAGTTGTCGCCTGTCAATTTCATCATACAATTCCCAAAGTTCTTCTCTATCCTTTCTTGCGTCAGAATCTTTTCTACTGCATATTTCTAATATTTGTTCGCCTATTTTGCTGATATTCATTTTGTTATGAAATTAGAATACTTAATCAATCTTATTTCTTTTAGTTTCAAAACTAATAGATATATCGTTGTATGTATCAACATAATGATAAGATTTCATAATTTTTCCCGCCAAATAATCCTGACTTCCTTTCGGTGAGTCAAATTTGATTATCAAGGCTTTTTTATCTGTTTCATCTGGCAAAATTTCCACTTCGCCGTCAGGCTCCGCAGTATTTTCTTTTGATGCACTCAATACTTGAGCCATTGCTCTTTTGCTTGGAGTTCGTGTCAATTTTAAGTGTACTTTTGTTCTCATATTAAGTCTAAATTTTACGAAAAATATTTCTCACTCCTTCCGAAACAACCACCAATCATACCCAAATTGCTTTTCCACCACATACGAAGGATGCAATTTAGCGGTATCGCCAAGCGGTACATAATAATAATCAAAATAATCGTCGTTGCGAATTTCTTTATTGTACAGCAATTCATCAATGGCATTGAGTTCGCCTGTTTTCCAATAAAACATGGTTGCGGGGTGATAAGTCCAATGCACACCGAGTTTAACGGGTTTTTCGACCTCAAGGTTATCAACGTACAAAGCCATGTCTTTGGTGTGTATATCATACCACCATTCGCGACAATGGGTAAAATCAATCAATGATTTGAAATGCAGCACCGAAAATATACCGATAATAATGAGTAATCCACTCACCCAACGATTTTCCCATAATAACAGACACAAAGCCATCGGGAGCAACCCAAGTGGTACGAGCATCAAAGCAGTACGACTGACTAAATAATTCGTACCCATCACATGAAATTGTACTTTTTGTATCACAATAACACCCAACAAAATCAGTACGGCAGCCAGTAGAAATGCAGTTCGTGTGTCTTGTTTTTTTCGGATAAATTGATGTGTAGCGCGTACCGTAGCAAGTACCGTAAAAGCAATTGCCAAGCAAGCGAAAACGAGTATAGTTTCTTTACCAAAATAAATCTCTGCCTTAGATTGGAGGTAGTCATGTACTATTGTTTTGAGGCTATGAAAAAGCGAATTAGAGCCATATAAAAATTCACCGCCTTTACTGAGAAATTGAAGTGGGCGGTAAAGTAGTGCGGCTAATGTCATTAAAAATGGGAGTGGAATAAACGCCGCCCACACCCTTTTGTTCCCAAAAGGGAGGCTTTCACTCAATTCGTTTTTGTAGGCGGGGTGAGCGTCAGCTTTTTTCTCAAAAAACAATAAATAAATTAACCATAAATAAAAAACGCCTGTCAATGCCATAAGGTAATTGAGCGCGACAAAATTGCTCATTACCGCGAGAAAAGCCCCTGAAAATGTACCAATTACAAATTTGTTTTTTTCCGTGTCAATGTATTTCCATAAAAAATACAAACTCATCATTATCCAGCCGCAAAGCATCCCGTAGCCACGCGCCAATGAGAAAAATTGAACCAGATACGGACTCAAATTGAGCATCAAAAAAGCAGCAAATGTTACCAAAAACGGACGCTGCATATCTCGCACCAATAAAAACGAAAACACCAGATACACCACATGCAGCAACAAATTCGGCAAGCGCACCGACAACTCCGACACCCCAAATAGCTTGACAGACGGCTGCATCAGCAAGGTATTGAGCCAGTGCAGATTGGCAGTACCCCAGCATTTTGGATTATTAAAACATTGCCAGACATTTGTATCAATATAGTTGAGGTAAGTACTGGCTTCGTCGTGCGTCATGGAGAGCATGTGGGCGCGTGCTATCGTATAGGCAAGCAGCAGTATAGCCGTAATACCGAAGATGAAATATGTCGCTTTTTTTGCCATTTGAATGATGAGAGGTCAGACCGCATTGCTGTCAGATGTCAGACCATTTCATGGTCAAGAAGTGGACGAATAATGTAGAGAAAATTCATGAATTTTCTCTACATCGTTCCAAATTTGACTTCTGACCTTTAATTTACCAAGCAAAGATAACAGGCATTTTGGGAAATACCTGTGATTTAAATGTCTTTTTATTGTGAGGCTGAATTGCTTAGTATGCAAGTAAGTTTCGGGCTTCTGTTTTTATGATAGTTTTAAGTTTTTGAGCATACTAAGTGCTATTTAGTGTGCGTTTCTTTATGGATAATTTTAGAGCATGTTTAAATTTTTTCTGCCTGATAACCAACATTTTATGAACTTGGCTTCACATCAAATCGGTCATTTATCCCGATAAACTCCCTCTTTGATGTCTCGCCAAAACCATAAACTGTTGATTATCAGTTTAAAAAAATTTAAACATGCTCTTATATGAAAAAATTTTAAAATCCATTTACCTGTGATTCGCCAACTCCTCTATTCTTTCCTCGCTCTATTTTTAATGGGCTGCCCTTCTAATAATTCTGATATTTCTAACAAAAGCAGAGTAGAAATTGCAAAGGATGAAAATGAAAATAATCTCCGAAAAATGCTATACGAAAAAGGCATTGATTACGAACAATGCGAAATTTATTTACGCGCTTTCAAATTGGAAGAAGACCTTGAAGTATGGGCAAAAAACATAGCTGATGATAATTTTACCTTCATTAAAAGCTATAATTTTTGCACCAATTCAGGCGTACTCGGACCAAAACGCCGTCAAGGAGACAGTCAAATTCCCGAAGGCGTTTACCACATTGACCGCTTTAATCCACAAAGTCGTTTTTACCTTTCTTTAGGCTTAAATTATCCGAACAAATCCGATTTATATTTTGCACATAAAACGCGACCCGGAGACAATATTTTCATTCATGGAGATTGCGTGAGTATAGGCTGTATTGCGATTACGGATGAAAAAATTAAGGAATTATACACCCTCGCCAATCAAGCACAAACCAATGGTCAAGCTAAGATTCGCGTAGATATTTTTCCCATCCGATTTAATCGTGAAATTAGTAAAAATTACTTGCCTGAATTAGCTGAATATGAGGAAAATATATCGTTTTGGCAGAACCTCGAAACGATATATTTTGATTTTGAAAATAATCGAAAATTGCGCGAGGTAAAGGTAAATGAGACAGGCATGTATCAGTTTGATTAAATTTATAACCACCAACCAACGACTTTTCCGTACTTTTGCCCGAATTTCCCGTCCACAACTCGCGTAAAATGACTTCACATCAAAACGGCGGACAGTGGACTGCGGACTGAACAACTATCATTTTGAATACAGACATTTACAAATCCGTAGCACAGAGTTATACCGAGATTTTACCGCAAAATCAGGAGTCTTTGCTATTGGTAGTTTGGTTGTATCAGAAAATATTGGACGGCGATATTCCGCATGAATTTACCAAGCGCGATTTTGATGATACGTTGGATGATGTATTGGTTTTGCTGGAAAATCCCAAATCAATTCAGAAGGAATTATTGTCTCGAAAAATTAGTAATTACTATTATCGCACCATTCCATTTAAAAATGAATATCGTATTCACCTCACTATTTTTGCGGAAAATCTGTGCAAACTCGTCATCGAACAACTCCAACCTCAAATCAAGCGACTCGCGCTCATACACACTTTCAGACGCACGCTAAAACTCACCGATGAAGACCTCGAAACCATCGAAAGTCTCGAATATTGGCACGAAGTCAACTTCAATTCTGCCAAAAATGAAATTCTTTCTCATATAGAAATATTACAAAAAAATGTATCGGATAAAACCAATGAATTGCGCCAACTTTTGAAGCCCGATGTGGACAATCCGAAGGGCTTGATTCAGGATTTTATTGATGTATTTGAAACGCTCAAAAAAC
>CALCMV010000007.1 GCA_937967535.1 uncultured Saprospiraceae bacterium | reverse complement strand
TAATGTCCCGATAGTTATCGGATTGGCGTCAGGTTTAGTATTTTTTAATAAATAAAAAATTGATAATCAGCAATTTATAATTATAATAACTAAATAATTTCTTTTATTATTTTGTAAAATAATCCAAATATTAATTTTTTTCTCGTGGACAATTTTTTGATAATGATTTTTTTAGATAAAATTTATAATTCAAAAAAAAGAAAAAAAATCATTACAAATAACTGTTAATTAAATTAATACAAATTAAAAATAACTAAACCTGACGCCAATCCGATAACTATCGGGACATTATCAATAACTTAAACTGATTTATATTTTATTTTAAATTACTTTTATTACGATTTTTATTTTACTGATAAATAACTAATTACGCCTTCGTTAGTCTAATTTCCTAATCTCCCAGTTACCTAATGTCCAAAGTCCAGCAAGTAATTCTATTCAACAAATTAAATTACTCTTGACACCCGAAGATGATTACATTAATGCGAATCAAGATATTAATGCTTTAAAAAATGCCATAAAATCAGGTTTCAAAAACAACATCCTCACTTATGCACTACACCTGAAGTTACAATTGCTTCATGGTCGAATGCTTCTTTTTTGCGAAACAAAAAACAAACATTCGACCATGAAGCAATCGAACAATGAAGCCATCAAGCCACCAAGGTACCCACTTTTTCGCCCATAATAATGCGCTCCAAATTGCTCGGTTCGTTGATGTCGAATACGATAATCGGGCGATTATTTTCGCGGCAAAGGGTGAAAGCGGTCATATCCATGATTTTTAAGCCATCACGAATGACTTTATCGAAAGAAACCGTATCGTAGCGAATCGCGCTAGGGTCTTTTTCCGGGTCGGCGGAGTAGACACCATCTACGCGTGTGCCTTTTAGGATGACATCGGCATCAATCTCGTTGGCGCGAAGCGCAGCAGCCGAGTCGGTGGTAAAATATGGATTGCCTGTACCGCCGCTAAAGATAATGACCCGCTTTTTTTCCAAGTGGCGAATTGCGCGGCGACGAATGTACGGCTCGGCAATTCTATCCATCTGAATGGCAGAAATGAGGCGTGTAAAAATCCCATGCCCTTCGAGCGCACTCTGCAATGCCATGCCATTGATGACCGTAGCCAACATGCCCATATAATCGCCTTGCACACGCTCAATGCCGGAATGTTCTGCGTTCAAGCCACGAAAAATATTGCCACCGCCAATCACAATAGCTATCTCCACACCTTGCTTTACAATTTTCTTGATTTCTTTGGAATAATGTTGTAGCATATCAGGATTGATACCAAATTCCTGTCCGCCCATGAGCGATTCGCCACTTAATTTGAGTAAGACTCTTTTGTACTTCATCTTGTTAATGCTTAATACTTAATGATTAACTTTTCTTTTTTCGCTAGACAAAAAATAGGAAGTGTTCGAGCGCTTTGATAAATCCAGTGATAATTCCTCACTTCAAAAAACTTTACCACAAAATTTGTCAAAGAAGCAAAAAAAAGAGCGAATTGTTTAAATTCGCTCTTTATAAATAATAATTAATTTCCAAGTCCGACATGTCTAAATGCCTTGACCGTCAAATCGTTGTCTACCGATTTTAGATATTGTCCAACGCTTTGTTTATTACCTTTTACATACTCCTGATTGAGCAGTGTATTTTCTTTGTAGAATTTGTTGAGCCGCCCCGCAGCGATTTTATCAAGCATTGCTTCGGGTTTGCCTTCGTTGCGGGCAAGTTCCTTTCCAATCTCAATTTCTTTTTCTACGATAGATGCGTCAATGTCATCTTTATCTACAGCAACAGGACTCATTGCAGCTACTTGCATAGCTATGTTTCTACCTGCTTCGGCAAAATCGCCTTGCTTATTCAAACCTACCAATACGCCTCTGCGGTAGCCTGCATGAATGTATGGTACGACCATTTCAGATTCTAAGCTTTGATATTGCTTCACCTCTACTTTTTCACCGATAACCCCCATTTGTTCTGTTACCTTATCGCCTATGGAAAGCCCACCGCCAAAGTCAGTTGCCAAGAGGTCTGCCAAAGTAGCAGGATAAGTGGCGAGTGCAATGTCGGCTACTTTTTTCGCCAAGTTGATAAAGTCCTCGTTTTTCGCTACGAAGTCTGTTTCACAACTCAAGTTGACCACTACACCTTTTTTATGGTCGTCAGAAGTTTGTGCAATCACTACGCCTTCATTAGCATCGCGGTCGGCGCGTTTATCGGCGAGTTTTTGACCTTTTTTACGGAGAATATCTTTGGCTGCATCTATATCACCACCTGATTCGGTGAGTGCTTTTTTACAGTCCATCATACCGGCTCCGGTTTCTTTACGGAGTGCGGCTACGTCTTTTGCTGAAATTTTCATCTTAATTTAAAATAAATAAATTATGAATGTATTGAATACGTTTAAAAACTTATTCTTTTGCGGCTGCTTTACGACTTTCTTTTGCCTGCTTGCCCTCTGCTAATCCCTCTTTAATGGCAGCCGTAATATAATTGGTAATTAATTCGACAGATTTCGAAGCATCATCATTCGACGGAATCGGAAAATCTACGCTATTCGGGTCAGAATTGGTATCAACCATACCGAAAGTACGCAATCCGATTTTCTTTGCTTCTGCCAATGCAATGTGTTCGTGCGAAATATCTACGATGAAAATCGCAGATGGCAAACGATTGAGATTTTCAATACCACCGAGTACTTTACGCAGTTTTGCCGTTTCGCGTGTAATCATCAAACGCTCTTTTTTGGTCACATTAGTGAGTGTACCGTCTGCGAGCATTTTGTCGTTCATTTGCATTTTTTTGACCGACTTACGAATGGTCGAGAAGTTGGTCATCATACCTCCCAACCAACGGTCGGTGACGTATGGCATGTTCACGCTCTGTGCTGCTTCCGCAACTATCTGACGCGCCTGACGCTTGGTAGCCACAAAAAGAATTTTCTTACCGGATTTGGCGATTTGCTTCAAAGCCTTTGCCGCACGTTCCATACATTCGGTAGTACGATTCAGGTCAATGATGTGAATCCCTTTATGCTCCATGAAAATATATGGCTGCATCTTGGGATTCCACTTTTTTCTCAAGTGACCAAAGTGTACACCTGCGTTCAATAACTCTTTATTGGTTGGTGTCTGCATTTTTTGTATTTTATTGATTTACAGCTTATTAAAACATATAAGATTTTGAAAACTCATAGGTTTTGCCGCAGATTTTCTTATTAAAAAAAATAAATAAATAGTATGCGCTAGAGTTGCTTGTTGTATCTCGCCAACTCCACCGTCTCCCATCCACCGTAAAATTAACGCTTAGAGAACTGGAAGCTCTTACGTGCTTTCGGCTTACCGTATTTTTTACGCTCCACCTCGCGAGCGTCACGGGTAAGGTATTTTTTGGCTTTTAAGGGCGAACGAAATTCCTCGTTGATTTTGACCAAAGCGCGGGAGATTGCCATGCGGGTAGCTTCGGCTTGTCCTTTGAAACCGCCACCTGCTACATTGACTTTGATGTCGTATAGTGATTCTACTTCGGTCGTTTGAAGTGGTGCGATTACGGCATTTTGGACATGCGCTTGCGTGAAATATTCTTTGTAGTCTTTACCGTTGACAGTAATTGTACCCGAACCCTGCGTGACGTACACGCGCGATACGGATGCTTTTCTTCTGCCTAATGCATTGATTTGTTCCATGATATTTGAGTAGCGAGTGGCGTTTACGAGTAACGGGTTTTATATCTTGTTCTTTTGTCGTAATCGCTATAGCTTTTATTTTGGTGAAAATGAAATGACACTTTGTATTTCATTTATTTTGAAGAGAGGATGATAATGGGAAATCATTCACTCATTCAAAATTATTATTAAAGTTCGAGTTTTTGTGGTTTTTGAGCCGTATGCGGATGCTCATCACCTTCATAAACGAATAGTTTTTTGAACATTGCTCTACCTAGTTTGGTCTTGGGCAACATCCCTTTGACTGCCGTTTCTACGAGTGCGCGAGGTTTTTTGGCGACCAATTCGCTGGCAGTGACACTACGCTGTCCGCCCGGATATCCGGTGTGGCGCAAGTATACTTTATCTGCCATTTTATTTCCCGTAAGGCGTACTTTATCGGCATTGAGTACGACGACACAATCACCGCAGTCTACGTGAGGCGTATAGCTCGGTTTGTGCTTACCGCGTAGAATATGAGCGATTTTGGATGACAAACGACCTAGTGTTTGGTCTTCTGCATCCACCACCCACCATGCGTGTACCACGTCCTCTTTACGCGCCGATTTGCTTGTATATAATTTCGCTTTCATGTCTTTATAAGTTTAAGCCATAGGTCTATCCCGATAATTATCGGAAAGTTTATATTTGTACTCAATCTTCTTGAAATTTGACCTGACTTAATTATGCAATTTTTAATTGATTTGCCCCTCTTGCTCTGAAAAGGTTCGCAAAGGTAGGTTTGTTTTTTGGAAATTACAAGATTTCATCAAAAAAAGTCTATCCGTCAGCACGTAACTCCTTGATAAACAGTTAAATTTTCGCACAGAAATTTTCTGGCTATACATTTTTGTAGCGCAAATTTATGACTTTGCCCTACAAAAATATGCTCTAAACCAAGTTGAATATGTAGTCCCCAAAAGTGAATATTACACACTGATTATTTTAAAACTTTCCGTATTTCATAGTGTAAAAGTTGTCAGACGAATCCTTTGCTTAAAGTGAATATGGTATCAAATAATCGAAGCATTTTAGAACAACATTCGTCTGACAACTACACCTTGCAAAAAACTTGGGGACTACATATTTAACTTGGGCTAAGAGCATGTTTAAATAAATGTGTCAACTAGCTTGATAAACTTGCCGAAGCAGCAAAAAAAAATCCCCGATAAACAAGCTACCGAGGATCCTGTGTTTAGTTATATCTTAACACACTGTTTGAAATCGGGATGATTGGTTGCAAAATCCATAATTAACTAATAATCAACCAACCAACCAACCAACCAATTACTATCTCCATTTTAAAATGGATAATTACTCTGTTCAATCACTTTATCAGCTACCGTGCGGCGGGCAGCTTTTATATTAGCGGGAGTGTATTGAGCGAATTTGCGGATGCCTTTCAGCATCAAAGTCAGCTCATCGCCTTCTGAAAAAGAACAAAGAGCATCTTTCGCAAATTTGGCAATGCGGTCAGTCGTATCGGTCATCACTACTTTCAAGATGGCGTTCTCTGCTCTTACATCTCTTCCCATATTTTTCAGTTTTGCTACGCGCAATAAGGTGGATTCTGCGGTAAAAACATCAATCATCATATCGGCGATGTTCATCATAATTTCCTGCTCATGCTTGAGGTGGAGTTTGCCATCCATTTGCGATTTTACGGCTGCTCCCACAACGAGCAAAAACACCTTTTTCAAACCTGCCATTGTCGCTTGTTCGTCAGCATAATCGCCTGTAAATGTTGTGCCATTGGCACCCGATACCAATTCTTTTTGTACTGCCAAAGCGGGATTGGTGAAGTCAATTTGCCCTTTCATGGCGCGTTTCATCAGTTGATTGACCGAAAGCAGGCGGTTGATTTCGTTGGTGCCTTCATAGATGCGATTGACCCGCGAATCGCGATAGGCACGCGCCGCAGCAAACTCTTCCGAAAAACCCAAGCCACCATGAATCTGCACCGTTTCGTCTACCGTATAATCCAAAACTTCCGAACCGAGTACCTTCAAAATAGCACATTCGATGGCATACTCTTCGGCTGCTTCGAGTTTGGCTTGTTCGCGTCCCATGCCATCACCTTGCAAGGCTTTGATTTTTGATTGTAGCATTTGCGAAGCACGGTATTGTGCTGCTTCGAGTGCATAATTGCGGATGGTTTGCTCTGCCAATTTATATTTTATCGCACCAAAACTCGCAATCGGTACACCAAATTGTACCCGTTCATTGGCGTAGGTCGCTGCCATTTTGATGCTTTCTTTGGCAGCCCCTAAAGAAAGCGCACCGAGTTTGAAACGCCCGACATTCAACACATTAAATGCGATTAGATGCCCTTTTCCTTTTTCTCCAAGAATATTTTCGGCGGGTACTTTTGCATTTTCAAAAAACACCTGACGAGTTGACGACCCCTTCAATCCCATCTTATCTTCTTCTGCGCCGAGGGTCAAACCATCTGTATTTCTATCTACAATAAATCCGGTAAAATGCGCTCCGTCAATTTTTGCAAATACAATAAAAACATCTGCAAAGCCAGAATTGGAAATCCACATTTTCTGCCCGTTCAATATATAGTGTTTACCGTCGTCGCTGAGTACGGCTGTGGTTTTAGCTGCAAGCGCGTCCGACCCCGAACCCGGCTCGGTGAGGCAGTAGCAAGCCTGCAATTCGCCCGTACATAGTTTTGGCAGATATTGTTGCTTTTGCTCCTCTGTACCAAAGTACAAAATCGGTAGCATACCGATACCGGTATGCGCTGCAAAAGACACTGAAAATGAACCACTTTTGCCCAATGCTTCACAAATCAAAGTATTGGTATTGGTGTCGAGATTCATGCCGCCGTATTCTTCGGGCATATGCGAAGAAAGCAAACCCAAATCGCCGGCTTGTTTCAACAAATCCGAAGCAATATTATTCTCTTGCTTTTCGATTTTAGCGATGTTGGTAAAGATGTCATTGTATACAAATTCATCGCAAGTCTGCCGAATCATTTGCTGCTCTTCGTCCATTTCTTCCGGTATAAAAATATCTTCGGGGCGTGTTTCGCTGATGAGAAATTCGCCGCCTTTGAGGATTGCCTGTTGTTCCAATATTTCTGCCATATTTAATGAGTCAATTATTATTAATGCTACAATGTTGTAATGCTACAATGCTACAATGTTGTAAATGCTGTAATGCTATAATTTTTTTAATGTGTTTTTTTCTATTTAAAAATGAAACTTGCTATAATGTTTTTGAAACATGATTACCAAATTAAATTGAACGCAAGCAGTTTATTTGTTTTTTAATTTTGTAAATGCTTAGTATTTAATTTAATGTAAATTATTATTTAAAATAATTCATAATAAAATAGTATTTAATTTGGTAAATACATTCACTTTAAATGAATTTGAATTATAACTATTAGGGTATTTACTCATTCAAAATTCACGCATTGATTTCGTTGTCGCATTACATCATTGTATCATTTAAACATTATTTAGACGTGAAAGTGCTAAAAAGCAATGCACGCATTGTATTTTTTTATTTAAACGAAAAAAAAAGCAAAAGGTTTGTGTTGTGCAGATAGTTGCGTATTATTGTTTGCAATAAGAGTCAGATGCCAGACTATTTCATTATTTGGAGAATATAGTAGCCGGATGGTGCGGGTTGGTCTGACTTTCTATAGTTTACATTCAGCAACAACAATAACTACATGGTAGCCGTAAAAGATAAACTTTTTGTATTGGTCAAATCACTCACAAAGGCGGAAAAGGCGCACTTTTCAAAGTATGCCCGCTTGAGTGCTGTGAGGGAAAAACCGGATTATTTGAGGTTATTTGAGTACATTGATAAGCAAGATGACTATGACGAAGAAGCTCTGAAAGTGCATTTTGAGGGAGAAAAACTGTTATTGCATTTTTCCAGAAAAAAAAATCAGTTAATCACAAAAATTACGGAGAGTCTTGGTGTTTTGTACGAGGCACGTATGCCCGAAACCGACCTACGCCGCCAAATGAACCAACTTCCTGTATTGTATAAAAAAGCCACCCATGAAAAGACGCTGCTGAAGGAGCTTGAAGTTCGGATAAGAGCCATCAAAAAAATGGCGGAGAAGCATGAGCAACTCCATATTTTGATGGAATTATTTGATTGGGAAAAGCGCGTATTGGTCACTCAGGATAAGAAAACGAAACAACAAGAAATCCAAGAACTCATTGCCGAACAGGAACGCTTGCGTCACATCTTGAATGTAGAACTCAATCTGCGGAATATATATTCGGAAGCCTACTTGATTGTTATTAAAGACATCAATTTAGAAATTCCGGCTAATCGTGAAAACTTTGAAAAACTGATGACTTATCCATTGACTATCAATGAGATGGATGACTTGTCGGGCAAGGCTAAAAAATATTTTTACTTTCTGAAAAGCACTTATCACCGCACTCGTCAAGATCTTGATTTGGCTTACAAATACGCGCGTTTGTTGGTTGATATTTTTGAAAGGGAAGAAAAACAACAAGGTTTTGTCAATACGGTGGATTACAAAAACCAACTGTGCCATTATATGCTAACATGTAGTCATGTGGGGAAGTTTGAGGATTATCCGAAAATTATCGCTAAAATCCGCAAAATGTACAGTGCGAAGGAGGAAGATGTCTTGCTCTTGAACACGATGAGTTTTTTGGGCTTGAAATACTATCTTAATACGTATAAATTTGACGAAGCGGCGCAGCTGGCAGACGATATTGACCGACATTGGGAGGCTCTTTTGAAGGTGACACGCAAGCGGCGACAATTGGCGTATTGTTATAATATATCAGTAGCATATTGGCTCTCCGGGAGTGTAGAAAAAGCAGTGACGTGGTTGAGTCGTATTTTGAATTTTGAAGATGTGCAAGAGGGGCATAGAATTATATTGTTTGCGCGGATTTTGCAATTGCCGATTTATTATGATTTTGGCGATGAAAATCTTGATAATCGCATAGAATCTACCCGCCGCGTACTCGCCAAACACAAACAATTGGGCGGGTTTGAGGCATTGGTTATCAAATTTTTCCGAAAATTGGTTCGCACTTATGAAAAGGATAAAAAGAAAGTTCTTTTTCAAAAATTTCACGCCAGACTCACTACATTCAAAGCCGAAAATACACCCGCACCACATGGTCTGGATGAGTTATTGGTGTGGAGTGAGCAGCATATTTAATTCATAGTTCATTGTCAATTTAATTTTGCCACAAAGACACAAAGAATTTTCATGCTTATCAGCAATTTATACTTTGTGTCTTCGTGGCAGTTTTCATTTTGAATTATGTTTAAACACATTAAAATGCCCCTAATATTTTACACACTCTTTTCATTTCCATTGTTATTTCCATTGTTATTTTCATTGTTATTTTCATTGCTAATCCGAAATTTCTACGACTCGCCCACGTTCCTTACTTTTCATATTTTCGGGAATATGCTCAAGGATTTCGTCGCGCAAAATCTCAATAAGGCGTTTTTTGACAAAACTGCGGTGCATAATCATGCTGATTTCGCGTATAGGCATGGGCACTTCGAACTTACGGATGTGTTTTTTCTGGAAGTCGCTCATATCGAGCGTCGAAAGTTCGGGTAGTATCGTATAGCCAAAGCGACTTTCGACCATTTTTTTAAGCGTTTCGAGGCTACCGCTTTCAAAATGCACTCGTCGATTGTGGAAAGTTTGTTGGTCAGAACAAATATTAATACTCTGCGAGCGAAAGCAATGCCCGCGTTTGAGCAACCACATATCGTTCATATTCAGTTCAGAAAGTGCAACTGTATTTTGCTTCAATAGCGGGCTGTTAGATGCTCCATAAAAAATAAAGCCTTCGTAAAACAGGGGCATTTCGATGATAGATTTCTTGTTGATTGGTGTCGCCAAAATACCGACATCAAGCTGGTCGCTGTTAAGTTTTTTGGTAATTTCTTCCGACAATAACTCTTCAAAAACGAGCCTGATATCCATATATTTTTCCATGAAATCTGCCACAAAAAGCGGTAGCAAATAGGGACTCAATGTAGGAATAATGCCAATACGTAAAGTACCGCTAATTTCATCTTTTTGTTCTTTTACGAGTTCGGGCATACGTTGTATTTCCTGCATTATCAGGCGGGCATGCTCTACGATGCGTGTGCCAATATCGGTGGTGATAACGGGTTTTCTGCTTCGGTCGAAGATAAGCACATCCAGCTCTTCTTCGATTTTTTTAATCTGCATACTCAAAGCAGGTTGTGAAACATAGCAGTGTCCTGCCGCTCTAGCGAAGCTCTTGTGGGTATCCACCGCGACAATGTACTGTAACTGGGTGATAGTCATAATAGCCTTTATTTTTCAATTCCTTGTGAATGAACTGTTTTTGGTTCGGTGATTTATTGATTGTCAAAGCAATCGAAAATCAGCAAATCAAAAATCATTTAATTAATGTATATGATGTCTCCAAATGTAATTTTACGTGAGTTTTAGGTTTTGAGTGAGTAAGCAGTATAAGGTGAGTAATCTCTTGTTAGGATAATTAAGGTTATTTAAAGTATTGATACACAAAGATAAGGATTTTATTGGACATAAATAATAATGACAACTTATTTATTTACTAATAATTTCAGAAAAACTTACTTTTTGGGGTCAATGCGTGAATTTTGAACACACAATTAATTAAAATTGCATACTTCCAAGCTAATTATATTTACATTTGTGTCAAATTTATTGTTGCATACTTGCATTGTTTTATTGCTGATTTTTATAGTGATACTGTGTTCTCCCATCTATGTATGACATACAACAATACAAGTATGAAACCATGAAGCAATAGAATTATATGACAAAGAAAATCCACTCAGCACTCATTTCCGTTTTCTCCAAAGAAGGACTCGCGCCCATTGTAGAGGAATTGCACCGACTTGGTGTTGAAATATACTCAACAGGCGGTACGCACAAGTATATTGAAAAACAAGGTATTCCGGTCACGCCCGTAGAAAACCTGACTTCCTATCCCTCCATTCTCGACGGGCGGGTGAAAACGCTCCATCCGAAGATTTTTGGTGGTATTTTGGCGCGTCGGGAAGCATCGCATCTCGACCAGTTGGACGAGTATGAAATTCCTGCAATTGACTTGGTGATTGTTGATTTATATCCCTTCGAGGAAACGGTAGCAAACACGAATAACGAAGCCGAAATTATCGAAAAAATTGATATTGGCGGTATTTCACTCATTCGTGCGGCAGCCAAAAATTACAAAGACATCGTAGTAGTGCCTTCGCGCCACGAATACGGTCATTTTTTGGAATTGCTCAAAGAAAAACAAGGCGCATCCGACCTTGAAGACCGCCATCGGTTCGCACTCAAATCCTTTATCGTTTCCTCGCATTATGATACCGCGATTTTTGATTATTTTGACAATAAAGAACAATATTTTTTCAAAAAAAGCATCCATCAATCGCGTACTTTGCGTTATGGAGAAAATCCGCATCAAGCAGGCATTTTCTACGGCGACCTCGAAAAAATGTTTACGCAATTAAATGGTAAATCCCTGTCTTACAACAATTTAGTGGATATTGACGCGGCAGTATGCCTCATGCGCGAGTTCCGCGATGCCGAGCCTACATTCGCCGTAATGAAGCATACCAATGCCTGCGGCACCGCCACACGCCCAAGCACGCTTGAGGCATGGAAAGCTGCGCTTGCAGGCGACCCTGTTTCTGCCTTTGGGGGCATTTTAATTTCCAATAAAAAAATTGATATACAGACGGCTACCGAAATTAATAATTTGTTTTATGAAGTCTTGATTGCACCCGAATTTGAAGAGGATGCGCTCGAATTATTGAGCAAAAAGAAAAAGCGCGTTTTGTTGCAAATTCATACATTTGACATACAAAAACGCAGCTTCAAAAGCCTCCTAAATGGGGTCATCGAACAAGATAGCGACCTGAAAACCGAAACTGCCGACAATTTTGAAAGCAAAACAAAAAAAGTCCCGACAGATGCCGAAGTGAGTGATTTATTATTTGCAAATATTTGTGCCAAACATCTGAAATCCAATACCATTGCACTGGTCAAAAACCAACAACTACTCGGTATGGGCTGCGGACAAACCTCCCGCGTAGATGCACTCAAACAAGCCATATTGAAGGCGAAAAATTTTGGCTTCGACCTACGAGGTGCAGTCATGGCATCTGATGCTTTTTTTCCCTTTCCCGATTGTGTCGAAATCGCGCATGAGGCAGGAATTACGGCAGTAGTGCAGCCCGGCGGCAGTATCAAAGACCAACTGAGTATTGATGCCTGTGACGAACGCGGGATAAGTATGGTTTTTACAGGAACGCGACATTTTAAGCATTGAAAAGCCAGACCGCTTCGCTATCAGAAGTCAGACGATAAACACAAGGGCAAAAAAAGAATTTTTATGCTTTTTATCCCAATTTATCTGACATGTGATAGCGAAGCGGTCAAACTTTTGATTTCCTCAATTACACTAAATCTCAAAGTCTTTTTGAATTTGTCCCTATATTTGTCTAATTTTACAATTCATCTAAGCTAAATCAACTATTGAAACCTCCTAAAAATTGCCAATGTTTTATTGCTGAATTGTTATATTGTTTTATGGCTAAATAAATTATTTCACTTCGCAAAAAATCATAATAACAATCTGGCAATTAAGTAATAATAAGTGGTAAGAATAAATATAAGTGTCATTTTTTTATTCGCTGAAATTAAATTAATTAGTGAGCTTAAAATTGGCACTTGAATTTGTACTTGCACTTACTTGGAATCGTCAATACTTAGATAAACACCGCAGATTTGATTGTAAAGTTTATTAGGAGAAGATACAACTATCATTTTTCAGAGGATAAAACATTTGTCAGGTCCATTACTTCACTATTGGGGTTTGTACCTGCTAAACTTCATTTGTATAAACTCGCTTTTTTGCACAAATCTTATGCACATGGCATCCGTATCACTCAAAATAATGAGCGACTCGAATATCTCGGCGATGCCATACTCGGTACCATCGTAGCAGAGTATCTTTTCAAAAAATATCCGGGCAGAGACGAAGGCTTTCTCACCAAAATGCGCTCTAAAATCGTTAAGCGCAAATCACTCAACGACATCGGCGACCAAATGGGATTGGACGTATTTCTAAAGCAAAACGGTGTAGATAATGTCAGCCATTCCATGCTTGGCAACGCACTCGAAGCACTCGTAGGGGCGGTGTATTTGGATGTGGGTTATTCACGTACCCGCAGATTTGTGATTTACAAAATTCTGCGTGGCTACCTCGATGTAAAACAACTCGAAACCTACGACGACAACTACAAAAGCCAACTCCTCGAATGGTGCCAAAAATCCAACAAAGTCGTTTCGTACCGAGTTGATTCCAAATTCAAATTTGATAATCGCGACCGCTTCAAGGTGTCTGTTCTGATTGATGAAGAACAAAAAGCCAGTGCAGAAGATTTTAGCAAAAAAAGTGCAGAACAACTCGCTTCACAAAAAGCATTACGCATCATGGGCGTTTTCGCAGAGATGGCAAACGAGGAAGCATCTTGATTTTTGATTTTTGATTGAATTTTGCTTCACAAAATTTCGTACATAGTAATCAAAAATCACCAAATCAAAAATCTGAAATCAAGAAAAGGTTGCTAATAATCCCGTCTGACAAAAACTTTCCTTTCTCACTTAGTCGAAAAATATTTCCTTCCC
>CALCMV010000006.1 GCA_937967535.1 uncultured Saprospiraceae bacterium | reverse complement strand
CCACCAAACACAAACTTCCAAAGGTATAAATGGACCACTGCATCAATTGCCAATGCAGCGTTTTACCCACCACATCGTACATATTTATCCCAATCAAAAAACAGCCGACAACCAGCAGTATTTTTTCCCATATTAATAATTTATCAAAGGAAAAAATCAAATATATCGCCAGTGGCATTGTATAAATAAAAGCATTTTGACTGGTAAATGCCAATAAAGGAATCCACGCCGTCAGCAAGGCAAATTCACCGATAAATGCCTTTTTCGAGTCTCGTCCGCGTCGCATATACCAGAGGAATGCGAGTCCCATCAAGCCCAGCACCGACAACTGATACAGCGTTTGTGCCGTATCATTCACCAGTAAATATCGAATGGGCGTGTATCGCGCCAAGACCGAAAAAATCGTATGATTGGCATCGGCAGTGAGGGCTTGTTTGGCAGACATTTCTATGCCCAATTCATTTATCCAAGCCGCATACAATCCCGAAAATTCGCTCCAAGACGGATATAAAATAAAAGGCAAACACCCAATGACCAATAATCCCAATATCGTAAACGCGACTGCTTTCAGCCGCTTTTTGAGTATCAAATAAGGCAGAAAAATCAAGCCGAAAGGCTTTATAAAAATACTCGCTCCGAGCAAGATACCCAAGCGTGCGTCTTGCCTGTCACCGTATAATTTTATCACCAAAATATAGCCGACCATCAACAACATATTGACCTGCCCGAGATGCCATTCCAAGTGAATATGCGGCACCACCGCCAGTATCGACCCCAACAAAGCCACATTGATAAATCGCACCGTCTTACCCTCGCTCAACATGTCTTTCATCGTCCACAATCCCCAAGCCATTGCCGCTGTCAGTAAGCCCCAATACAGCACTTTTGCCATACCAAATCCAATTAACAAAAAGGGCAAAAAATACAGCCCCGCCGCAGGCGCGTACTTATACACAAAATGTTCGTCTGCCGCTATCCGGTATATCTCCGCACCTTCCAACATCCGCCCCGCCGTCCGAAAATACACCTCAAAATCCACCATCTGAAATCGCTCATTGAGCATATCCCCAAACATGCTCAATAGACTGAACAACAGAAATAGTATGAGCCAGAGGTGTTGTTTCATATCGTTTGGTCGTGTTGTTGGTTGTTGCTGTTACAAATGGGGACGACGCTACGCGCCTTAGTTAGTTTTCTTGGTCGGTTTTTACAAAGGGCGTCGGCGCTATGCGCCTTTTCGGGTTTTGGTGTTACTGCTGTTACAAATTGGGGCGGTGATATCTAACTTAGTTGGTTTTGTTGAGTTGTTGTTATAAAAGGCGGTTGCTAACGCACTATTTTTTTAGACCATTTTCCTGACGTCAGGAAAATGGTTTTTCTTTCTTATTTTAATCTGACAATCAGTAGTTTAGACCATTTTGCTGGCGTCAGCAAAATGGTCTTGCTTTTCTAATCCAAACGACTTATCTTTACATCGGAGGCTTTGCCGAGTAATCGGCATTGCCTTTTCTTTTTTGTTTGTAAGAATGTCGGAGAAACCGCGTTAGCGTCGAAACTCTTTGTAAAACCAGACCTCTCAGTTTTCTTAAAAGGCGCATCGCGCCGACACCATTTGTAACACCTCAATTAACCAAATTAAATAGGCGCGTAGCGTCGGCACTCTTTGTAAAACCAAATCTCTCAACTTTCTTAAAGGCGCATCGCGCCGACACCATTTGTAACACCTCAACTAACCAACTTAAATAGGCGCATAGCGTCGGCACTCTTTGTAAACCTCCAAACTACACCTACTAAGGCGCAGAGTTCCGATAGTCATCGGAATCACCCTCAATCACGTTAATCATAAAATTCAAACAAATATCGTTCATCGTACTCCACTTCAAACTTTTCCAACATATCCAAATACTCCTCCCGAAATGTCCGCTTCTTATGATGTTCTTCCTGATTCAAAATATATTTCACCACATTATCAATATGCGACCTCGAATAAGAAAAACCACCATAACCCCGTTGCCACGAAAAAGCAAAAGGCATCCACGATTGTTTCTTGATGAATTTCGTCGCGGCTGTTTTCGTTTCACTGACCAAATCGGGTAGAGCCTGTGCCGGATTATAACCGATAAACAAATGCGTATGGTCGGGCATACAGGAAATCGCCAGCATTTTATGTTTGCGTTGTTGCACAACTCCAGTGATGTATTTTTCAACACTGTCTCTATGTGCTTTGGGTATCATATTTTCCCGTCCATTGACGACGAAAACGAGTTGGAGGTATATCTGTGTGTATGCGTTCGCCATATTTTTGTTTGTTAAATTTGATTACAAATGGTGTCGGCACTATGAGGGATGTTTGGTTATAAAGTGTGCCGACGCTACGCGCCTTTTGGGATGTTGTGTCGGTTGTTGTTACAAATGGTGTCGGCGCGATGCGCCTTTGGAATGTTTGCGTGTTCCTTGTTACAAATAGGGTCGGCGCGATGCGCCTTAGTAGTTTTTGTTGGGCAGTGTTACAAAGAGGACTGGTGCTAATGCACCGTTTTTACATTTTTCTTTCCTGATAAAAGGTGCGTAGCGTCGTCTCCCTTTGTAACTTCAATGAATCCAAGTGTGCCGACGCTACGCGCCTTTTGGGAGGTTGTGTTGGTTGCTGTTACAAATGGGGTCGGCGCTATGCGCCTTTGGGATGTTTGCGTGTTCCTTGTTACAAATAGGGTTGGCGCGATGCGCCTTAGTAGTTTTTGTTGAGTGGTGTTACAAAGGGGGCTGGTGCTAATGCACCGTTTTTATATTTTTCTTTTCTGATAAAAGGCGCGTAGCGTCGTCTCCCTTTGTAAAATTCACCTCACCAGTTCTCTAAAGGTGCGTAGCTCCGACACCCTTTGTAACTTCAATGAATCCAAGTGTGCCGACGCTACGCGCCTTTTGGGAGGTTGTGTCGGTTGCTGTTACAAATGGTGTCGGCGCGATGCGCCTTTGGGATGTTTGCGTGTTCCTTGTTACAAATAGGGTCGGCGCGATGCGCCTTAGTAGTTTTTGTTAGGCGGTGTTACAAAGAGGGCTGGTGCTAATGCACCGTTTTTACATTTTTCTTTCCTGATAAAAGGCGCGTAGCGTTGTCTCCCTTTGTAAAGCGCACCCAACCAGTTCTCTAAAGGAGCGTAGCTCCGACACCCTTTGTAACCTCAATGAACCTAACCTTGTCTAAAGGCGCATAGCGTCGGCACTCTTTGCTTGACATCGCGCCCTGTCGCTTGGGAGATTACGAAGCGAGTTTGGGATAAGAGTTGATTAAAATTAGCAATCCTTATTTGCGACTTCTCAATTATTTCTTTTTTGGTGGTGGTGGAGGCGGAGCTGGTTTATTAGGTGGTGGAATTTTAATGTTATGTAACCGAGGGTCAGTGGCAATTCCAATATGGGGCTTTTTTAAACCCAATGAATCCCTCGCGCCATTCTTTGGCGTAATGTTTTTCTTTTCTGACATGATAAATTATTTTATTGTTTAAATCTTGTTAGGTATTCGTTTCTTCTTTTGCACGCTACATTATTTATTCTACTAATGTTTTTTAAGTGACGATGATTATATAATTCCAAAACTTCTACTTCTTTTGTCTGAATTACTCTAAATTTTCTCTCCGCTTGCTTATCATTAATTTTCTCGTTATGAAAGTCTTCCCAAAGGTTTTCTAAGTCAATCCACTGTCTTCTATAATGTTTTTGTGTTAACTCTAATAGCACTAACTCTTGTTTAGGCACCATAAATCTATTCCGAAAAAAATTGCCTACCTGAATCAAGCACAAGAATATAGTCCAGTGCATTGAATATGATGAACCTGTTTTAAACCAACCGAATATTCCACCTATTGTAAGAATAAGAGCGAATAGTTCGAGTCTTTCTAATTTCTTACGACTACTGCTAATATATTCTGTAAGATAATATGAATAATAAATCGTATCCGTAAGTTCTTCCCATATTCTTTGGCGCATATTTATATTTGTTTCTTAAAAATCCTCATCCAAAGAAAACACCTGCTTCTCCTTCTCCGCCATCACCCCTGATTTTTGGTAATCGCCCACACGTTTTTCAAAGAAATTAGTTTTGCCTTGTAGTGAAATCATATCCATCCACGGGAATGGATTTTCTACATTATATATCTTGTCATTACCGAGTTGCGCGAGTAGGCGGTCGGCGACAAATTCGATGTATTGGCACATCATTTCGGCGTTCATACCGATGAGGCTGACGGGTAGGGCATCCGACACAAATTCTTTTTCCATTTCTACCGCATTGGCGATGATGCCTTCTACGGTTGCTTTGGGTAATGGATTGGTAATGTGCTGTGTATAGAGCAAGCAAGCGAAATCACAGTGCATCCCTTCGTCGCGGGAGATGAGTTCGTTGGAGAAGGTGAGACCGGGCATTAAGCCGCGTTTTTTGAGCCAAAATATGGAGCAAAACGAACCGGAAAAAAAGATGCCTTCTACTGCTGCAAATGCAATGAGTCGCTCGGCAAATGAGCCATTGTCTATCCAACGCAATGCCCAGTCTGCTTTCTTTTTCACGCAGTCGAGTGTTTCGATGGCATTGAATAGGTAGTCTTTTTCTTTGTTGTCTTTGATGTAGGTATCAATGAGTAGGGAGTAGGTTTCGGAGTGGATGTTTTCCATCATTATCTGGAAGCCGTAGAAGAATTTTGCTTCCGTATATTGAACTTCACCGACGAAGTTTTCTGCCAAATTTTCATTCACAATCCCATCACTCGCCGCAAAAAACGCTAAGACATGCTTGATAAAATGACGCTCATTATCGCTGAGGTTTTCCCAGTCTTTGAGGTCTTGCGAGAGGTCGATTTCCTCTGCTGTCCATATACTCGCTTCTGATTGTTTGTAGAATGCCCAGATGTCGTCGTGTTGTATGGGAAATAATACAAATCGGTTGGGATTTTCCATTAAAATCGGCTCGTTGTGTGCTGCTGCTGTGGTCATATTCAAGTTCAAGTTCAAGTGTCAAGCACAAGTT
>CALCMV010000005.1 GCA_937967535.1 uncultured Saprospiraceae bacterium | reverse complement strand
AGATTCGTCTCATGTATCAGTTTTACGAGCTCTTTGATTTGCTTGAATTCCATAGTGCGTGATTGAAGTTTAAGTTTAAGCATAAGTTTAAGTTTAAAATCTTTTTTGCCTACGGCAAAATCAACTCAAAATTTAAACTTAAATTTAGACTTAAACTTAGACTTAAACTTAATTACTTCTTAACCCTTTCCATATAAGATTTGGTGCGTGTGTCTATTTTGATGAAGTCACCTTCGTTGATAAATAAAGGCACTTTTATCTCTGCGCCTGTTTCTACGGTAGCAGGTTTGGTGACATTGGAAGATGAGGTGTTGCCGCGTTCACCGGGTTCGGTATAGGTGATTTGTAAAGTGATGTATTGAGGCATATCAAGTGTCAATGGAATTTCTTTTTCTGCGTGAAATAGAATTTCTACATTCGACCCTTCTTTCAACAAATCCGCATTGTCTATCATTTTTTCCTGTATGCTGATTTGCTCGTAGGTTTCGCCATCCATAAAATGATAGCCCGAATCGTCGTTGTAGAGGTATTGGTAGGTGCGGCGTTCTACACGTACTACGTTGATTTTGTGACCCGATGGAAAGGTGTTGTCAATGACTTTTCCGTTGGTGAGGCTTTTCATTTTAGTACGGACAAAAGCCGGTCCTTTACCGGGCTTAACGTGTTGAAATTCAACGACAGAGTAAATGTCGTTGCTGTACTCAAAACACAATCCGTTGCGTATATCTGCTGTACTTGCCATTTCTTAGTCAATAGTTAATAATCCATAACCGATGGTCAGGCGTATGTATGGATATGTTTATTTTGTTTTGATAAAATTATTAAAAAATTCGGCGCAAAGGTACTAAATAAAGTTTAAGTTTAAGTTCAAGTTTAAGAACAAGTTCTCCCGATAGCTATACGGGACAAATTTAAGCCTCCTTCGGAGGGATAAGCAACATTGCAAATTTATCGACAACATGTTGGTTTCAAAAAATTACTAAATGCCTAAATAATTTTAAGATTGCTAAGATTGGGTTTTTTGTGTAGAAAATGGTATTTTTATATTGTTTTTGAAAATTCTGATTTACATACTTATAGATTTTTATGAATACATTAGAATTAAAGGGCGGTATGATAGAAATGATTGCCAATGTGAATGATAAAGCATTATTGGAGCATTTGTATGAAGTTATGGCGAGTGTCATTACCGATACAGCAACAGATAATATCGAATTAACACCGGAACAAAAACTTCGACTTAATGCAGATATTGAAGCGAGTTTTTTACCTGAAAATTTAGTTGAACATGAGGTTGCTCTTCAAAAAATGTCGCGATGGTTGAAAAAGTAAGATGGAACAACAGGGCTTTAGATACCTTTTATGCGATAGCTAATTACTTGGAGGTCAATCACTCGCCCAAAACGGCTGAAAAATTTGTGAGTAGCGTTTTTGATAAAATAGCTGTACTCAAAAAACATCCACTTATTGGCAGAAAAGCACCGAAAAGAAAAACCATAAGATTTGTAAGGGTTGATAAACATAGGCGACTTTATTACAGATTGAACGGACGACAACTCATCATTTCCAGTATTTTTGATACTCGCCAACATCCGGATAAGGATTTTCATCAGTAGTTAAAATGCAATTCACCCTCCACCCAATCCTCCAAAAAATGCAAAACCTCTATCAACTCCCGCGCAATGGTGAGCGATTCGAGGCGTATTTATTAATGTTACAAGGCAAACAAAAAAGGGATATGATACTCCCGATAGCAGGTTATAATCCGATGGGTGCAGACCACATTTTATTTAAGTTAAATGAATTACAAGAGCTTAATGCAGAGCAAATTATTCAAGAAGAATTGGGCAAAATAAATGCTAACATTCACTCAAAAAAAGACCGCACCATACAAGTCGTTCTCAATCTCGCAGATGATATAGGCGGTGCATGGACAGACCGCTATACCAGTGATTTTTCAAGCAAATTTGAGATACAAGCCTTCGTCAAAAGAAATTTCTGTGCGCCCTATTTTTGGGCAAGCGAGGCTTATACAGAAGAATTAATTATCCAACGGACACAGGAATATGCCTACCGCACATTATACGTAATGGAGAAGGGTAAAGCCATTACATTAAAAGACCATGTAGAGCAGGAAATCTACGTCCAATTTCATTCAAATAATAAACTACAAATTAGCGAAAATAATTTTTCCAAAATAAAAAAACACTACACAGAAAATGCCAAATCAGAAGATTATAACCTCATATTCAACTTCTTCTATGGGGATGAGGCTTCCGAATCATTAGCCTATAAAATTTACGGAATCAGAAAAAATTTAGGGTGGGAATATGTAAAGTTTATTGCCCGACAAAAAGGGTAATAGTGAGGAGTAAAGGTCTCATTTTCAAGTTATTCTTTGTAAATTCGCATCTCCAAATCCACGTCTATAATTTTTTTACATGAAATACTTATTGAGTTTATTATTTTGCCTCGCAATTGCGAGAGCAGGTCACGCCCAATGTTGGAACTTAGTTTTTGAAGAAGAATTTAACGGCACTTCGCTTGACCTCAACACATGGGAATATCAAGTCGGCGGAGGCGGTTGGGGCAATAACGAACTCCAATTCTATACCAGTGGCAGCAACGTCCAAGTCTCCAATGGCACACTCAAAATTATCGCCAAACAATCCGGCAGCACCTATACCTCCAGCCGCATCCGCACCATAGACAAAGCGGATTTCAGATACGGCAGACTCGAAGCACGTATCAGAATGCCCATTGGTCAGGGGATTTGGCCCGCCTTCTGGATGATGCCTACCGACGATGTGTATGGCGGCTGGCCCCGAAGCGGCGAAATTGACATCGTGGAGTATCTCGGTCACGATACGAACACCATTCACGGAACTTGTCACTACGGCAATGCTTACAACGATAAAGGTAGTTCGGGCAATTCGTACAGCCTGTCTTCCGGCAATTTTCATACGGCATTTCACGTCTTTAGCATTGAGTGGGAAGAGGATGTGATTCGCTGGTATATGGACGGGCAATTGTACCACGCCATCAGCCACAACCATCCCGATTTTTCGAATTATATTTGGCCCTTCATACATGATTTTCATTTTATCCTCAATGTTGCAGTGGGCGGAAATTGGCCCGGCTACCCCAATGCTTCTACCGTTTTTCCGCAAACTATGGAGGTAGATTGGGTGCGTGTTTATCAGGAATTGCCCAACATACAAATAGCCGGACCCGCCATGCTTCAACCCTACTCAACAGCACAAACTTACTCGGTACTTGATGTAGCCGGAGCCACTTACAACTGGTCAGTACCTACTGACGCTCAAATCATTAGCGGACAAGGCACATCCGAAATTGTCGTAGATTTGGGCAATTCGGGAGGCAATATTGCAGTGGATGTGACCACGCCCTGCGGTTCGGTTTCCAATACTTTTTATACCGATATTTCACCAAACGAATTGCTCAACCATGATTTTGAAAACGGTAATTTGCATTGGTCAATGAATCAATTCAATGGGGCTTCCGCCAATTTCAATCTCGACAATACGCAAGCATACGAAGGCAACACCGCCATGTGCGTAGATGTGCAAAATAATGGGAATAATTTCTGGGATATTCAACTCGGACGCGATGATGTCAACCTTGTAGCAGGGCAGCATTACACCCTTAGTTTTTGGGCAAAAGCCGACAATAATGGAAAAGATTTGGACATTTCGCTTATCCATCCTAGCAATTTTTCTTCCTATTACTACACCAATATCACACTCAGCAATACATGGACGCAATACACGTTTGAATTTGTAGCACCTGTCACGCTGAATGTATTGCTGAATTTTGATTTGGGCGATGATTTGGGCGAAACCTGTTTTGATGATATTTCATTGGCAAAAACGGCATTGCTCGCACCACACGCCACAGGCAGTAGCGATTGTCTGGTATTGTGGGCAACACCTGACGACGATATACACCACATCGCAGGTATATTAGACCAATATACCATTGAGATTTTGAATGGAAATGAAACAGTCGTTGCTACTTATACCAATGTAGGCAATAGCTTTACCCTAAATGCTTCGCAACTAACAGGTTTGCATTTTGTGCGTATAATTAATCAGAATAATGGCGCAGTGGTTTTGCAGCAGATGATTAAAGAATGAATACGAACAACCATTTTGGTACAGAAAAATTAGGCACTTTGTTGAGAGGGCAGGCGATTCCGGCTTCTATCGGGATATTGGTGATGTCAATATATGGCATTGTGGATACGATATTTGTTGGTCGTTGGGTAGGTACGATGGGGATTGGTGCAGTGGCGGTCGTGATGCCGATTACTTTTTTGATTGCGAGTATCGGAATGGCTATTGGGGTCGGCGGGGCATCTATTATCTCGCGTGCTTTTGGTGAAGAGAATGACGAAAAAGCCCACCAAACCTTTGGTAATCAAGTTATTCTAACGGTGATACTATCCCTTAGTTTTGTATTACTTGGTTTTTTATTCCAAGATACGGTGTTGAGTATTTTTGGTGGAAAAGGCGACTTGTTGACACCTTCCAAAGAGTATTTTCACATCATTCTTTACGGTATTCCTTTTTTGGCTTGGGCAATGATGAGTAATAATGTGATACGTGCCGAAGGCTACCCGACGATGGCGATGTTCATTATACTCATCCCGGCTGTGGTCAATATTATTTTAGACCCGATTCTGATTGTCGGCTTTGATATGGGCATCAAAGGTGCGGCTTGGGCAACGACCATTTCTTATATCGCAAGTGCGCTGTATGCGACGTGGTTTTTTCTATTTGGCAAATCAGAATTGAAGCTAAATGTCAAATGTTTCCGACCCAATATTCCTATCATCAAAGAGATTGGAGCAATTGGTTCCGTGACTTTTGCCCGACAAGGTGTGGTGAGCCTTTTGGCTATTGTTTTGAATAACAGCTTATTTGTACAAGGCGGAGAAATGGCGGTTTCTACCTACGGAATTATTAGTCGCATGATGATGTTTGCCAATTTTCCTGTCTTGGGCATCGCACAAGGTTTTGTGCCGATTTTGGGCTTTAA
>CALCMV010000004.1 GCA_937967535.1 uncultured Saprospiraceae bacterium | reverse complement strand
CGGTGTGAGTTGAAGGGCTTCCATTTCTCCTTTTAAAATATCCTGATAATAATAGGCTACCGAACCGATGTAATGAACGGGGTATTGCCGACATTGCTCATATTTCATCACATGGCGTATAAGAAATTCGCGAAAATTTTGCCGCAGTAGATTCATAATAAACGGATGCTCACGATGCTCAACACAAAAACGCGAAAATTGAGCAACATAGCGACTCGGTATCTCACTTTGATAGACATTGCCGACGTATTCATCCTTTGTAATCGGGTATTGCTCATAGAATTTCGCAGCAAGTTTTTCCGGCATTTCCCTGTAAAAATAGGCTTTGGTCAGCAACCTGCCAATGTGCGCACCGCTTCCCTCGTCACCAATAATGAAACCCAAAGACGGTAGATTGTCCACGATTTTTTCACCATCATAAGCGCAAGTATTTGAGCCTGTTCCGAGTATGCAAACGATGCCCGGTTGGTCAAGACTACTCGCACGCGCTGCTGCAAGCAGGTCGTGGTCCACTTCGTTATCCGAATTAGGAAATAAATTATTTAGTGCATCACGTACTCTTTTATTTTCTCGTTCAGATGAGCAGCCTGCCCCGTAAAAGTATGTTTGTCGGACAAGCTGCGGTGCAAATCCTAATTGCGGCAACAAGGTGTCATTCAAACTTTTATGTATTTCATTCGTTGATACATAATGTGGATTAAGACCTATTGTAGAGAAATCCCTATACGGATTTTGTCCATCCAATAATCGCCAACTTGTTTTTGTAGAGCCACTATCTGCTATCAGTAACATTTTAATTCTTATTTTTGCAAAAGAAGGATATAGAAAGTAAATTCTCAATGAATGAATTTTGAATGAAAGAATGAAAGAATCAATCAAGTAGTTTTAATCTTGTTGCTCTTATTGGAAGATGATTCATTCATTCAAAATTCATTCACTCATTCATTGAGAACTTACTATAGAAAATTCCAAAATCCGAGTAACAAATTCCAATTAATGCCGTTCTCTATTTTGAAATTTCATTACAAATTTCTCAAAAAAATACGAAAATGAGTTTATAAGTAACGAGCAAATAATAAATTCCGCATTTCGACGAGCTTATTTTGTTCTTAGTTTTCTTCTTGAAAGCGGGAGTTTATCAAGATAAATGACTGTTTTCGAGGAGGAAAATAAGGGCAAAAGAAGCCGTCCAAATGCGGGAGTTATTATTTACTCGTTACTAAATTAAACTTAATCTTAAACTTAATCTTAGTTAATGACTAATCCACCTACATCAGAAAAAAAACTAAACGTATGGCTACCCTTGTTATTGGCTTTGGTAGCGGCATTTGGTATTTTTATAGGGTTCAGATTGCAGGATAGCATGGCTTCGCCGCAGCAAGTCTCTGTGCTTCCGGCGATTAGCGGTAAGCAAGAGGTTGGCAAAATTGAAGAAATTTTGCGTTTTGTAGAGGCAAAATATGTGGAAGATGTAGAGCGCGACGAACTCGTAGAAACTGCCATTAATAGTATTTTGAAGGAACTCGACCCACATTCGAGCTATATCCCCGAACAAGAACTCGAAACTGTAAACTCCTCATTAGAAGGGAGTTTTGACGGTATCGGGGTTCAATTTACTATCATAGATGATACCATTCAAGTTATTTCGCCGCTTGCGGGTGGTCCTTCCGAAAAACTCGGCATCCGTGCAGGCGACAAAATCGTGGAAATCAACGACACCACCGTAGCAGGCATCGGTATTACCAATAGTAAAATCATGGAACGCCTACGCGGAGAGAAAGGAACGGCGGTGAAAGTGGGCATCCGGCGTGGCGACAATCCCGAAGTGATTCATTTTGACATTATGCGCGATAAAATTCCTGACCACAGCCTTGATGTCAGTTATATGGTTGATGATAGGATAGGTTTTGTGAAAATCAATCGCTTTAGCGGCACTACCTACGAGGAATTTATGAAAGCCGTCGAAAAACTCAACGAGGCGGGTATGAAAGACCTCATCATTGATGTGCGCCAAAATCCGGGGGGCTACCTCCAAGCCGCTACCAAAATCGTAGGGCAGCTTTTTGACGACAAACGCTTGCTCGTATACACCGAAGGGCGCACTCAACGCCGCAATGAATACAAATCTTCGGGGCGCAATTTTTATGATATTGATAATGTGGTCGTAATGATTGACGAAGGTTCGGCATCGGCGAGCGAGATATTGGCAGGTGCAGTGCAAGACTCCGACAGAGGCAAAATTATCGGGCGGCGTTCTTTCGGAAAAGGCTTGGTACAAGAGCAATACAATCTCAATGACGGCTCGGCTTTGCGCCTTACGGTAGCGCGTTATTATACGCCTTCGGGTCGCTCCATTCAAAAGCCCTATAAAGACAAAAAGAACGACTACGACAAAGACATCGCAGAGCGTTTTGATAAGGGCGAAATGCAAAACCCTGATAGTATAAGTATTTCAGATTCAACACGTTATTATACCGAAGATGGGCGCGTGGTTTATGCCGGAGGGGGGATTACACCCGATGTTTTTGTGGCACTCGACCCGATATTGAATAATCCTTATTTTATGAAAACTTCGCAGTACATCATGGAGTTTTCTTATAGTTATTTGAATAAAAATCGCAACACAATAGGCGAGTACGAATCTTCTGATGATTTTGTAAAAAAATACAAAGTCAGCGAAAAAGTATTAGAACAATTTTCCGAATATGTACTCAAAAAAGGCGTGAAAAAAGACAGACGCGAATTTAAAAAAGCTAAATCTGCTATTGCCAGCCGTATCAAAGCACATTTTGCGAGAGATTTATTTAAAGAAGAAGGATTTTATCGGGTATGGAATCAGGAAGATAAAGTATTTGCAGAGGCTGTGGAAGAAATTCGCGCTAATTAAAAAGGGAAAGGTTATTAGTGAATAGTGAATAGTTCATAGTGAATAGTTCATAGTTCATAGTGAATAGTTCATAGTTCATAGTGAATAGTTCATAGTTCATAGTGAATAGTTTTTTACAATCAATTGAATTGTATTCCGATAGTTATGTAGAGTTGTAAATTGCTGACTATCAATCCTATATATTTATTTATCGGCTATCCGTTTAAGTTTGCTCAGTTCTGATAATTAGTAATTTACAATCCCGTATAGCTATCGGGATGTCATTCAATGAATTGTAAAAAACTATGAACTGGTAACTATGAACTGACAACTATGAACTATGAACTGGTAACTATGAACTGACAACTATGAACTATGAACTGGCAACTATGAACTAATAGCCTATTTATCAAAATAATAAACAAAATGAGAAACCTAATACTACTAATTATCTGCCTCTTAATCTCCCCTAATTTGGTGGCACAAATTGATGTAAAAGTCAAAGAAGTACCTAAGAAAACAATACAAAAAACCATCGAATTGCGCCGCGATTTCCACCAATTTCCCGAACTCTCCAACCGCGAATTTGAAACCGGAAAAAAAGTTGCCAATCGCCTGCGCGAACTCGGTATTGAAGTCCAAACAGGTATCGCCAAAACAGGCGTAAAAGGTATTTTGCGTGGCGGAAAGCCCGGTCCCGTAGTGGCATTGCGTGCAGATATGGATGCACTACCCGTAACAGAGCGCGTTGATTTACCTTTTGCCTCCAAAGTCAGAACGACCTATCTCGACAAAGATGTAGGCGTAATGCACGCCTGCGGACACGATACACATACCGCTTCGCTTTTGGGTGCGGCAGAGGTACTCGCGGGTATGCGCGAGGAAATTGCAGGTACGATTGTATTCATTTTCCAACCTGCTGAAGAAGGCGCACCTCCGGGCGAAACGGGTGGCGCACAAGATATGGTCAAAGAGGGAATCCTAAAAAATCCTGATGTAGATGCGGCTTTTGGCTTGCATGTATCGTCGGGCTTGGAAGTCGGCAAATTGGAATATCGTTTGGGCGGATTTATGGCTGCCAGCGACCGCTTCGAAATCCGTGTAAAAGGCAAACAATCGCACGGTTCGCGCCCATGGACGGGAGTGGACCCGATTGTGACATCAGCCCAAATTATCATGGGTTTGCAGACCATTGTGAGCCGCCAATCGGAATTGACCAAAGAGGCAGTCGTCATCTCTGTCGGTAAAATCGAAGCAGGAGTCCGCAGCAATATTATCCCCGAAGAAGCCCTGATGATAGGCACAATTCGTACATTAGATACTGCCATGCAACGCATTGTACATCAGAAGATTAGAACAGTCGCTACCAATATTGCGGAGAGCATGGGCGCAACCGCCGAAGTGGATATAAAAATCGGCTATCCTGTCACCTACAACGACCCCGACCTGACGCGCAATATGGTACATACACTCTACGGCACAGTCGGCAAAGAGAATGTCCGCGTAGTACCCGCGAGAACGGGGGCAGAGGATTTTTCATTCTACGCTCAAAAAGTACCCGCAACCTTCGTTTTTTATGGCGGACGACCAAGTACGACACCCAAGAGCGAAGCTCCTTCGCATCACACACCCGACTTCTACGTGGATGAAGGCTGCCTCGAAGTAGCGGTTCGGACTTATTGCAATTTAGCTTTGAATTATTTGAATATGAAACGATAAATAAATGTAAAATAATAAATGTAAAATGTAAATCCCGATAGTTATACGGGAGTAGGACGTTGGATTAACGTGTTTTTTCTCGTATTTGTTTGATTTTTAAATTATTAAACAATAGAAAAATAAAAATACTTTGTACACGTACTACACCTTTTGTCTTTTACATTTCTAAAAAATAATATTCTCCCATTCGCCTTGCAACTATTCCTTATTTTACTCGAAGACCTTCAGATTTGAGTGTGTAAAATATTAGGGGCATTTTAATGTATTTAAACATAATTCAAAATTGAAAACTGCCACAAAGACACGAAGACACAAAGTATAAATTGCTGATAAGCATGAAAATTCTTTGTGCCTTTGTGTCTTTGTGGCAAAATTAAAGATGTGCAGTAGTATGTGTTTTGGCTTT
>CALCMV010000003.1 GCA_937967535.1 uncultured Saprospiraceae bacterium | reverse complement strand
AAGTGCAAGGGAGTCATGATGCCTGTCTTGTGCCGTACCAATTAAGGGGCATAGAAGTAGCCAACAGGCTATGAATCGTGTTGTGGTCATTCTCTTCATTAGTTTGTGTTTTTGAAAGTACATCAATGATTGCGGTTTTTTTGGTATGTTTAGAATTGTAGTTAAGTGGTTAGGACGGGAACTCCGTAATGACTGCTTTAGCTGTCATGTGTATTATTTTTTAATTTGTAATTAATTTAAAAATAACAAATTATAAATAAATTTTCATTTTACTTGACAGCTAAAGCAGTCATCACAGTATTCGCGGTCAGCCTGTTTAGTTGTCAAATGTATTACTATTTTTATTTATAAAAATAATAATTTATAAATTTATTTTTATTTTACTTGACAGCTAAACAGGCTGACCGCGAACTCGTACAGGCGATTTTAATCGCCATGTTTAGTATAATTTCATTTATAATTTACTGTAAATAAATGTTATACGAATTTTATTTATTTTTCACATGGCGAATGAATTCGCCTGTACGGTATTCGCGGTCAGCCTGTAAAGCAGTCATTACGGTATTCGCTGTCAGCCAATAAAGCAGTCATTACGGAGTTTTCAATATCTTTTATTGAAACAAATTATTCAGCCCTTCCTCTAGCATATCACCCGAACATTCTTCAAACGCATCTTCAAATTTTTTGAGGGCTTCGCCTTTCAGGTTTTCAGTGTGTTTTTCGCGGATTTTGTTACACGTTCTTATCATAGAGCCGATTTTTTTGTCTTCAAAATTATCGCGGATACAGTCGCACACTTCCTGTGCTTTTGCTTTGGGTGAACTCATCGCCGCAGGCAGATTGTCGCAACTTGTAAAGCCGATTAATAAGAGGCTAATTAAAAAGATATTTTTCATATGTAAAAATTTAGACTTGCTGTAAATGAGTAAATGTATAGATGAATAAATGAGTAAATGTTTTTACGCTTGGGTTTATTGATTCATCTACTCATGTTTTGTCAAAAACGTTCAAGAGTTAGAGCATGTAAATACTAAGTAGTAATTCAAATATGCACAGAGATATTGTGCCTTTCTCAAATAACTCTACGAAACACAGTATTTTTTCGACAATATGATGAATTACTCATTATTCGTACTCAAAAACAGCTTGATTTTACAGTTTTTATCTATCTTTATTGCCAACCATATTATATATAAAACAATACAAAACAATAATGTTGTTCATAAATAAAGTTTACTAATACTTTCCTCCCCCCACCCCCCTCCAAAGGGGGAGATTTTCGCGTGTATATGTCCCCCTTTGGAGGGGGTTGGGGGGAGGAAAACACATGACATTTTCTTATTTATGAACACCTTTAATTATACAAAGCAAAACATTCATAATGAGATTCTATGTATTCCTTATCGTATTGGTGGTGGGCATGATTGCCTGCAAATCATCTTCTCAAAAAGAAACTCCCGGCACTCAGGCTGTCGCAAGCAACAAATCAGAAGCAGTCATTCATCGTGTAGATAATGCCGCCTTTGCCGCAAAAATCGCCGATTCGGATGCCCAACTCGTTGATGTTCGCACACCCGACGAACACGCTGAAGGGGCTATCGAAAATTCTACCAATATTAATTATCGCGACAATAATTTTGCCCAAGAAGCCAATTCAAAATTAGATAAAAACAAACCCGTATTGCTCTACTGTGCAGGTGGAGTGCGTAGTGCAAAAGCCGCTAAAATTCTAAAAAAACAAGGTTTTACAGAAATTTATGACCTCGAAAATGGATATGGCGGGTGGAAGTAAATTCAAATACTAAGTAGTTAACAATGCCTTCGACAAATTTTGAATTATGAATTTTGAATAACAAATGAATTTAAATATTATTTTGTTTTTTGTTGATAATTAAAAATTAACAAATTAATTATTTTTTTATTTAAAAATTTTTCATTCAAAATTGGCGAACACATTGAGTCAAACATTTGCTCAAAAACATAAAAACAATAGAAAAATGAAACGAAGAAAATTCATCAAAAATATAGCGCGTACTTCGGCAATTGCGCCATTTGTATTGAATGGTGTGCCGATGAAGGCTTTTGGTACGCAGGCTGTACCACAGCAATTAAATGGTCAATATGACCACCGAAAATTGGTCTTGATAGAACTGCATGGCGGTAATGATGGCTTGAATATGTTCATTCCGGTTTCGCAGTATAGTCAGTACGAAAGTTTGCGCTCAAATATTGCGATTCCCAATTCCGGCGCGAGAAAATATATACAACTCGACGATACATTAGCTTTCAATCAGCGTATTGGTTTGCACCCGGATATGGGCGCATTTAAGGCTTTGTATGAAGAGGGTAAAGTGCGTATCGTGCAATCTGTTGGTTACGAAAATGTTGATAAATCGCACTTTCGCGGGCGCGATATTTGGATGATGGGTGGCGATTACAACGAATTTAAAACATCGGGTTGGATTGGGCGATATTTGGATAATATTTTCCCCGATTATCCCGATGCCTACCCGACTACGGAGATGCCCGACCCCTTGGGTTTGGAGATTGGAAATATCGTTTCGCTGGGTTTTCATCGTGAAGAAGGCATCCCTGCGGCATTGGCAAATAGCGACCCCGCGAATTTCAATGCATTGATTTCAGGCTTGGGAAGCGGCGCACCTACCAACATCCCCGCCAATAATTATGGCAGTGAAATCCAACACATCATTGACCTCTACGCCAATGCCAATCAATACGCCGCACAACTCGAAATCCGGTATAATGCGGGTACAAACTATGTGGTATATCCGGGCGAGGGTGTGCAGGAATATGTAGGACCGACTGCCCCCGATATTGTCGTCAATCCTCTCGCTTGGCAATTGCAGACCGTAGCCCGATTGATAAATGGCGGATGCCAAACAAAGGTGTATCTGGTGCGACTCAATGGCTTCGATACGCATAATGCACAAGCAATTGAGGGCAATACAACTTACGGTTATCACGCTGCACTCCTGCATCATCTCAGTACGGCGGTGAAGGCATTTATGGATGATTTGGCGGCTTCGGGCAAAGATGAGGAAGTGGTGGCATGTACATTTTCGGAGTTTGGTCGCCGCCCCTTTTCCAATAGCAATCATGGTACAGATCATGGTACGGCTGCGCCTGTGTTGGTTTTTGGCAAAGCGGTTGAACCCGGTGTTATTGGCGATGTAAATTTGTCGAATCTGGATAGTACGAACAATTTGACGGTACAAACGGATTATCGGCAGGTACTTGGTACACTGCTCGTTGATTGGTTGGATGCACAAAGTGAAACGATAGAAGCTGTTGAATTTGAGGACTTTGTACATCCTTTATTATTATTAATTAATAGAGACTATCACACCACTACAAATACAGAAGCACCCGAAGAAGAAGATTTTGAAGGCATTCGTATTTATCCTAATCCGGTGCAATATTCATTATTCGGAGAGCTGTATTCGGCTGTCAATCAAACTATCCAAACACAAATCATAGATACCACAGGACGATTGGTACGCGCCGATGAATTTGATTTGAATGTAGGAAATAATACTATAAATCTTGATATTTACACGCTTCCCGCAGGCACTTATTTTTTGAAATTAATGGAGAACAAAAATGTAATAGGTGTGAAGAAGTTCGTAAAACGATAAATTAATGGGTTTTTAGTTTTTAGTTCATGGTTCATAGTTCATAGTTCATAGTTCATAGTTTTTAGTTCATGGTTTTTTATAAAAATTGAATTGTATCCTGATAGTTTTCAGTTCGTACAAATTTAAACATGTTCTAAGGCAAATTTAGAGGGATAAGCTTTAAGGCTCATACGGGAAATTAGGTGGAATATATCGTGAATATTTGAAATATTGACGATAAATACCTGACTATCAAACCTATAAGGTTTTCGAAAACCTTATAGGTTTGGGGTTTACTTGACCTTCCACCTAATTTTCTACATGAGCCACCTTTAAAACATGCCCTTAGGCTACAGTTATGATTTTACACAATTTAACATTAAAAAATTTCAAGCAATACACGGAGGAGACGATTCAGTTCAAAGAAGAATTGGTTGGTATTACGGGGCGTAATGGGGCGGGGAAGTCGTCTGTTTTTGAGGCGATTTTGTTGGCTTTGTATGGCTCGTTTGAGGTGGATAATAAGTATTTGCGGAGTAGCTGGGCAGAGGTGAAAGCGGCTGTGGTGGTCAATTTGGAATTTGAGGTTGGGGGCAAGTGGTATAGGGTCGAAAGGCAGTTTCGGGGGAAGACTTTGGCGCATCATGCGAATTTGTATCAGTTGACAGGAAACTTGGAAGAACATATTGCGACGAGTGCAAATGAGGTGCGGCGACGCATTACAGATTTGTTGGGGATGGATAAGGAAGCCTTCACGAAATCGGTGTTTTCGGGGCAAAAAGAATTGGACGAAATCTCGAAAGTGCAAGGCAGCAAGCGGCGGGAAATGATTCGCAAAATGGTGGGTTTGGATAAATTGGATACTATCCAACGCTTGATTCGGCGAGATGCAAACAATTTGAAAAGCGAAATCGCCGGACAAAATGCTTTATTATTGAGTACAGATGAATTTACAAAATTAGAAAGTGAATTAAAGCGTATTGAAAAAGAAGAAATTAGCCAGAAAAAAACATGCGAAAGCCTTGAAAAAGAGTTGAAAACAAATAATGAAATTTACCAAAAAGCAAAAACCGCATTGGACGCGCAACAAAAATTAAGCGACCAATTTAACGAGAAAGATAAGACACAAAGCAAGTATATCGAAGGCATTGAACGATTAAAAGAAACATTAAAAAAACAAGAAACCGAGCGCGAAAATCTGATTTTACTCAAAAAAGAATTGGACAAACAAACGCCTGAAATCAAATTATTTTCCGAAAAAAAATTAGCAAAAGAAAATTTAGAAAAAGAAAAAAAACAATATGACCGCGTTCAATTATTGAATCAACAACAAAGCGATAAACTCAAACTTTCCGAGCGAATCATAGAGGCGATAGAACGAGCAGAAAAGGAAATTGAGCCAATTTCAAAACTAAAAAAAGAAACGGAAAAATTAGAACAAAAACACAATGCACAAGAAAATATCGAACACGAATGTATGAAAATCGCCCGTGATTTGGCGCAAAAAATCGGCGACATCAAAGGTAAAATCAAAGAGCGAAAAGAGAACATTGGCACAATGAAAAGTCTCGGAAAAGATGCTGATTGCCCGACCTGTTTGCGTCCTTTGGTGGAGAGTTATGATGCGACATTGGCAAAGCTAAATTCGGAGATTGAAAGCTATCAAAATAAAGAACTCAATACCTACGAAGCCGATTTGGAAAAGAACCGAAAAACCCACAAAGATGCCATTGACACCAGAAAAAAACTCGCCGTCAATATCACCGAATTAAAAAATCAACAAAGCGCGATTCAAGCGAAATTAAAAGAAGTAGATAGGCAAAAAAATAATTTAAAAGATTTAAAATCAGAAATTAATGAAATAGAAAAAAACATCAAGTCAATTGGTAAAGTCAAGTTTGAGCAAGGGAAATATGACGCACTTTTAGCGGAAATCAAGAGTTTTGAACCCATTTATATTAATTACGAAAAAAACCTATCAAAAACAGAAAAAATATCCGATATACAAACCGACATTAAAGCCTTAAAAGAACGTATCAAAAACGGCAAGGACCACCTCACAACAATCAAAAAAGACATCGCCAAACTCAACTTCTCCATGCCCGCCTACGAAGCCGCCCGACAAAAAAGAGAAAGCACCGAAACCCAACGCGACAACACCCAAAGCCGCCTCAACCGCGAGCGCAACACCCTCACCGAAATGACGAATAATATCAAAAAAATACGACATAGACTCGACACTCACGCCAAAACCCAAGCCGCCATACGCGAGCGCGAAAACCAATATATCCAACTCGACGAACTCGGCGGCGTATTCGGCAGATTCAAGACGGACATCTTGGAAAAAGTGCGTCCGACGATAGCCGGAAAAGCAGGCGAACTCTTCAAAAACATCACCCGCAACCGCTACGAAGGCATCAAAATTGACGATAATTTCAACTTCCAAATCCTCGACGACGGCAAGTACTACCCGATTGAACGATTTTCGGGCGGCGAAATTGACCTTGCCAATCTATGCCTACGCATCGGCATCAGTGAAGCTGTCGCGCAACTCGCCGGTAGCGAAAAAACGCAAGGCTTTCTCGGATTCGACGAGATTTTTGGCTCGCAAGACGACGAGCGCAGACAGGACATCATGTACGCCCTACAAGTCCTGAAGCAACAATACAAACAAATCTACATCGTCACCCATATCAATGATGTGAAAGAAGAATTTTCGGAGATTTTGGAGATTCGACGTACAACAAAAGGCAGTCAAGCCAGTTGGTTGGAGTGAGCGAGTTGTGGCAGATGTAGAGAAAATTCATGAATTTTCTCTGCATGTTCGGCATCGTGCCAAGCCCCGGCAGATTCCAAATCAAGTTTGGAATAACGGGTTATTTTTGGGTTTTTCATTTCTTTTCCATCATAAATTCCTTAGAAATTAAATATTCTTTCTCAAAACCCGTTTTTTCAAATCCCATTTGCTTGCTCAATCCCTTAGAAGCCACATTTTTAAGATGCGTTTCTGTTTTAATGACCTCTAAATCCGGGAAATCTTCGGTTAGTTTTAAAAACATGGCGGCTTTTATCCATTTTCCAAATCCCTGCCCCCGATATGGTTTTAAAACACCCGTCATGTATTGGTGCATTTCTTGGGGATTTTTTTTATTGAGAAAGACATTTGTTTTTGCGATTAATTTTGAATCATCAAACACCAAATAGCGATAAGAACATTGATGGTGCTTCCTGTTGTGAACCTGCTTTTGTTTAACTTCTTTTGGATTGATATGGCTAAAGTCGCTGATTTTTGAATCATTTGGCATATCGTTGAGCAGTTCATTAAAAACATCACAATACTCGTCCATCAATTCATCAGGAATATCCTCGTAATGTCGCAGGTCATAATCCTTAAATTTTTCGGAATAGTCTCTGTACCAATTTTTTATGAGGTCGGTTTTTGCATTGGCAATTTTCAATTCAAATGACTCTCTATAATCTGCTACTGCTGCATTGGCGATTGTTTCCAAAAAATCATATTTACCATTCACCGATTTGATAACTATAAATTTTGAAAGTGGGTCATACTCCATAAAAACGGGATATATTAATTCGAGCAATGTTGCATCCAAATCTTTTGTCAGTCTATCCCTGAAATATACGTATCTTCTATCAGCTTCATTTTTCAGGCGAATGATAAAAGTGAAAAAACCAATCGAATTATCACCTTCCGAAACAGTATAAATTCCAATATCTTGCGCCAACCAAACCAAGGTTCTTTCCTTTAATTGACTCCAAGAAGTAAAAAGTAAAGGCTTGCCTTCCTCTTTTGCACAGTGGACTCTCATGGCAAAATATGCTTTCCAATCCTCATCTGTAGATGTTTCTCTAAGTCTTTTTATGGAATACTGCTTTTTCATAGTTTATATTTTATAATATTTTAAAAATAATATATAAAATGTAAAAATCTCTCCGCAAGTTATTTATACTGTAACGGTATAAATTAGTCAGCAATTCTTTAAGTTCTGATAATCAATTAAAAATAAAGTAAAAAAAACATTATTTTTTATTTTATATAATAATTTACAATTTAATATATGTATAAAATTACG
>CALCMV010000002.1 GCA_937967535.1 uncultured Saprospiraceae bacterium | reverse complement strand
CTCACACTCGCGCTTGCTTATCGCTTGGAGCGACATTCGGGCGACCTGATTCCTGCGATTTATTGGTGGAAATTAGCACAAAAAGAAATCGAACAGGATATTCATAATAATCCTGACGCGAAATTGAAGGAAGCTAAATTGGTGAAAAATGTTGTTTATCGGGAGACGGCTTGAGTTCGTTTTTACTTAAAATTAATAAAAATGTGTAACTTGCAATTATGACGAATGGGAAATACATATCGCCTACTTTTGCTTTGAAAAAATTTGAAGCGAAAGATTATAAAGGGATTAAGCATGTATTTTTGGAATTACCGGATAATCCAAAATGGATTTTTTTTACTGGCGAGAATGGTTCTGGTAAAACGACTTTATTACAGGCAATTGCTTTAGGATTTGACGCGGAACGTGATAATAAAACATGGATAATCAGAGTAGAAGAACTTACAGGGAATTATTATACAGATACTAAAGTGTATAAGTTTGAGTATCGTGCAGGAAGTCCATTTAAAAAAGTATGTTCTTATGGTTCATCTCGTTTAGATGTGGAAGAATTTGAGACAAAAGCTGAAGAAAGCCAAATACAATCACTATTCAATACGCGTTCTTTGCTTCGTAATATTAACAAAGAAATTTCTCGTTGGTATTTCAAAAAAGATAGTGATAAAGGTAATAATGAAAAATTTGCTAAAAAATATAATACAGTAACAAGATTGTTTATTGAACTACTCAATCTCGAAAAAATTGAAGTAGATTTTGATACAGATGTTGTTTTCTATTATGAGAAAGATGAATCAGGCGAAGATTATAACAGAGTCACTTTCTACCAACTCGCCGCAGGCTACCGCAATATCATCAGCATGGTAGGCGATATGATTCTGCGCCTATTCGATACACAGCCCAATGTATATGACCCCGCCGAATTAAGCGGCATCATCATCATAGATGAATTGGACTTGCACTTGCATCCAAAGTGGCAGAAGCGACTACCCGGTTTACTCTCCAAAGTATTTCCGCGAGTACAATTTATCGCTTCTACGCACAGCCCGATTCCCTTGCTTGGCGCACCCGAACATTCGGTCTTTTTAAAAGTCAATCGGGACGCGGAAAATGGCATTACGGTGGAGCGTTTAGAGGGTATGGAAAAGCAAATTTCCAACTTGCTACCTAATACAATTTTGAGTTCACCTATCTTTGGAATGCGGGATATTTTTCCTATCACACATACGCCTCACACACGCATACGCACGGAAGACACGTATGACGAAATCAAATTTAATGAGCGCATCAAAGATGAATTGAAAAACTATCTCGGAGCAGACGGTGCCGAAGAATTAGAGCAATTATTTAAAGCCAAATAACTCTCTTTCATGATTTTTAATGACCGAAAATCGCTGTTGTATGCTAGTCCGCCACAAGCCCTTATTGATGCAGAAGATGATTGGCAGATTATTGCAAGAACGCCAGTTAATAAGAAGCTAATTAAGCGCAAAGTTTACAAAGGAACTATCAGGGAGAACGGACGAGATGTGCATAAAATCAGAGACATTCTCTGCATTATATATCATAATAAATGTGCATATTGTGAAGCCATAAATTGCGAACCCGATGTAGAACATTATCGCCCTCAAAAAGGCGTAACTGAATCTAAGGTACATTCCGGTTATTATTGGCTATGTTATGAATGGTCAAACTTGATTCCTTCGTGTGCAGATTGTAATCGACCACCGGGTAAAGGCAATAAATTTCCGATCATGGGTGTACATGAAACTAAACCTTACTTTTTACCTTCCGGTGAATTGGATAAGGACAAATGTAGAGCTGATAAATCACCTTTAATCAACGAAAAGCCTTATTTGCTACACCCCGAAATTGATGATTGCAAACAGTTCTTCAAATTTCATGCGGACGGAAGAATTGAAGGTATAGATTCAGAAGGTAGAGGTGAAGCAACGTGGAAAATTTGTAATTTGAATCTCGAGACTCTATTAATGGCTAGGCAGAGTGTATTAGATGATTTTGTAGAAAACATTAAAATATTAATCGTAGCTCGAAGGCGTAATTTGTTGAAAACCACAAATGATTTTGAATCAGCTTTAAAACTTTACTTCAAAAAATTGGATAAACTCACTCAACCCAATCAAGCCTTCTCTCTCATCGCTACCTATGCACGAGAGCATTTCGATGAGATGATAATATCATTAATCAAAGGAGATAGTTATCAAAATATAATCTCACAAGCACACAAAAAATACTTGAATGGTACATTATAAATCATAATCTTACCAAAAGCACTCATTATGAAGAACGAAAAGCGATACCAAAAACTCAAAAAACAATACACCGACGAAGAAATCGCCGACTCGTTTTTCATTCCTACCGACCTGACTGAAGAAGAACGAAAGGCAGCCGATGCAGAAATGTGGGCGTTCAGAAAAAAGCAACTCCAAAACCGTACTCCGCAGCAAAAAATCTATGCCGGATTATTGCAAATTTGTTATCAAATGAAAGCCTATATCGAAGGTAGTTTATTGGACGACGAACAATCCGTAGCTGCGTATCTGCGCGAATATCTGCGTGTTACGGGTAAGAATCAAAAGCAACTATCAGAAGATTTAGGTATTCATAAAACTCGCCTTAGTCGCATTCTCAATGAAAAAGAACGCCTCACACTCGCGCTTGCTTATCGCTTGGAGCGACATTCGGGCGACCTGATTCCTGCGATTTATTGGTGGAAATTAGCACAAAAAGAAATCGAACAGGATATTCATAATAATCCTGACGCGAAATTGAAGGAAGCTAAATTG
>CALCMV010000001.1 GCA_937967535.1 uncultured Saprospiraceae bacterium | reverse complement strand
CATAAAAATAAATAAGTTATTTTAAATTAAAAAACGAATGTACTCGTCTGACATTTTGAAAATGTCCGACGAGTGAGCATAACTCCCAAAGTTAAAAAAGCAATACATATAACGCTTCCGCAAAATATGCAGAAGAACCTTACTGATTATCAAAGTTGAGCAAACTTGAACGGCTAGCCCACCGCTTTATTGTCGCGCAGCCCGTTGTCGTCTCTGAATCGTCAAATAATCCAAATAATATAAAAATTTGACAGAGAATAAATTATCGGGTGTTACATCTTCATTTAGCACCGCCCAATTATCCAGATAATTATACGTAAATTCGGTATTATCATTCAATAGCGAGCGTTTCCAGATGATATTAAACTCACTTCCCGGTGCAAATCTAAAGCGATAAATCAAGTCTATATTATATAAATTAAAACTCACATTATTATCTTCATCATAGGTCGTGCTGCGAAATGAACCATCCTGTCGTAATTGGAAATATTCCTGATAATCTACCAATGCCCAAAAGTGCCGACCCCGCGCCGTAATTGACATTTTCGGGCTAAAAATAATATTTGCCGTCACAGCACTTGTGATGTCCCGACGGTCACGACGACCTACGATGACCGCCCCGTCTGCCCCATCATCTACAAATCCATGGTCATTTCTTCGCGTGACATAATCCAGATTGGTCTGCAAATTCAAACCACGCCCAAGGCGTAGGCGCGCTAGCGCACCATATCGCGTAGCTCGCGCATCCCATTCGGGATAGGCGCGATAAGCAAAATTAAATTGATAAGAAAAAGGGTTCGCAAGGTCGGTAGCTATAAAAGTATTTACCTCATAATTTTTGGGTACGATAAAGGGCAAACCTTCCCGACGCGATTCAAAAAAATCAGTGGACGAGCGCGGAAAATATTCTCCGAAAACGCCCATACCCAAGTTATTTTTAAAAGTCCACCAAGCACCGCCCTCCACAAAATAATTGGCAAAAGCCAGTGGTGCAAAGCGTTGTTCGTGATTGATACCGCCATAGAAATTCAGGTCATAAAATCCGAAAAATGAGCGCAATAATTTATACTCGATTCTTCCTCTGTGAAAAATTCGATTTTGTGTAGAAAAACCCAAATCATTTGCGTCATACTTGCGGCTTTCTACATCTCGCTCAAGGCTGTATCTGAATCTGCCACCAAATTTTCCGGCTTTCACATTATAGGCAAAACCCGCCTGAGTACGCGGATTGTCATTCGCATCTCGCTGAAAAAGTTGGCTGATAGCCCCGCGCCCGATGATTCCGTAATTATTATCATCATCAAATAAAGTATATTCGAGTGCCGTCACATTGGCATCGCGGAAGCCGCCATTGGTTAAATTTGAAACAATCGTATCATGCGTACTACCGCCGCGTATTACATTGGTATTCGTAAAACTAACATGCGAATTATTGGGCAATAATTGGTCAAAAACAATAACATTATAATTCGTGGTCGGTCCTGTCGGGATTTCTCTGAAAATCGCGCCATTGCCCTCTTGTGCTTCGGCGAATGTTCTTCCGGTCAAGGCATTAAAAAAGCCGACACCCAAGCCTTTGCGATTGCGGGTCGTCAATTTGGTGGCATTGATAAGCGGCGACCTGATAGGGTTTTGTGTAAGAGTTTGCGAAGGTGTCAGGATATTTTGTTCGCCGAGAGGAAGGTCGGCATCATCTTCGAGCAATTGACGATTGATAGGTTCTTCACCTATTCTGCGAGAGTAAAAAATACCGCCTCTGTCAAATATTTCAAATCCTTCGGTAAAAAACGGACGGTTCTCATCAAAACGTTGTTCAAAAGGACCAAGATTCAGCACAATATCATCAAATTGTACCTGCCCAAAATCCGGTATCAAGGAGAAATCCAGAGTCGTTGTTTCATTAATACCAATCCGCAAATCAACTCCTCCGGCGAGTGTTGATTGCCAATTACTCGTATCGCGTCCCGTAGGAATAAAATCAAAACGATTGAGTAGATAAGGTGTAAATGAGAGTCGCGTAGGCGGCGATATTTTGCGAATCCCATGCAAGCGACCAAACTGATTGACAAAACCCTCCTGTGCCGGGTCTACCTCATTCCAAAAAGCCGTTTCATCATTTTTATCCGTTATTCTCATAAAATTAATGCCCCATACCTGCACATCTTTATCGGGAAAACGCAAGGTAGAATAGGGAATTTTCATCTCTACGGTCCATGCGTTGCGGTAGGTTTTTACGGCACTTTCCCATACTGCATCCCAAGCCAAGCCGTCACTTTCTCCCAGAGGGTCGCGCTCTACATCTGCCACTACGCCCTCATAAATACGTTCTCCGGTACGCCCCGACGACATAAATCTATCAAGCGAAGGTACATTGATGCGCGGCTGCCGCAAACCGCCCAATGCGACTTCTTCATTTTCCCGATTCACCGACATATCTATCTGAATACCGGATGCCGTCACTCCAAATCCCCAAGCATTTTGCCCTTGTGCATAAGGGTCAATAAACATCTGAAAAATATCCGTTTGCAGATTATTATCGTCTCGCACCGAAAGTTCTTTTGCGACCTGCGATACGTCTTCTTCATTGATAATCGCCGAAACATAAATCGCCTTATCATCGTACAAAATACGCACTTCGGTCTGCTGTTCGGCATCTAAGCCGGGAGTCGGAAAATAGCTGGTAAAATCCTTTGCAGGTTTTGCTGTTTTCCAAGCTGCATCATTTAGCAAGCCATCTATTTTAGGCGGTGCATCTGTCTGTTTGGCATACATACGTTTGATGCTTTGTGCAGAAGATGTTTGCACAAAAAAACACAGCAACATAAAAATGGAAAAATAATAAGATAGATTTTTGCGGTTAAGTATAGAAAAATGGCACATATTGAACTATTTTGTTATTTTTTGCTTTTGGATAATTTTTGCATTTGAAGTTTGAATTCAATCAAATATACTCATCCGATATTTGTAAAATATCAGCCGAGTAAACTTTTCGGGAAATCTAAAAGTCGGCAAATCGGGCATTGTCAAAACGACTTTTTACAGCAATTCGAGGGTCTGATATTTTGGAATCTTTATCTATTCTTAAAAAATTACGGCAATATTAAGTTTAAAGTTACAATTTATCGCTTTTTTTTCAGTTTTAGTAGGTAGAGTTCGTCTGTATTGTGACAACTTTTTGTTTTTTATTACATTTGTACAATTAAGACGTGAGACAAGAGATTATTACTGTAAAATGCAAAATAATGAATTTTAAAATGTAAAAACACTAACAATACACGTATATTTTTTATTTATAAAAACTTAAAAATGAATAAATTATACACATTATTCGTCATACAATTTTTACATTAAAAAAACACATTCATATCTCGCGCCTGTTAGAGTCTCTTGGGAACGGTGAAAAAATAACTTTACACCCTTAAATTACAATCAACTGATTATCAGTTAGTTTTTTAATTTTAATTTGCATTAAAATTTTAATTCGTTCCTTGTCTCTCATCTCGTCTCTAATTTAAGAATTATTTAACGTATATGAAACGCATAGTATTGTTAAACGCCCTAATGATTTTAATATTTTCTAGTGCTTTTGCCCAAAATTATGAGGGCTTCCAAGCATGGGAACGCGGCGATATCATGTCTGCCAAAAATTCTTTTGAATCATTATATAATAGCAAAAAAACGCGCGTAGTCGGTGCTTACGGCTTAGGATTGGTCTATTCGGACGAACGCTTCCCTGAGTACGATATGAAGCGTGCCTTCGATTATGTAAATGAAGCCCGCGACATACATAAGGAACTGAAAGACAGCCAAAAAGCCGAATTATCAAAGAATAAATTTAAGTATTCGCTGATGAAAAGCCTCCGCGACCAAATTCTGACTAGCGCTATTTTGGAGGCAAAAAGCAAAAATACAGAAGAAGATTTGAATTATGTGATTCAGAATTTCAAATTACCTTCCGAATCAAAAAAGGAAGTCTATCTCCTGCGAAATGCTGCTGCACTCAATACCGCAAGATTGCTCAATAGCTATGCGGATTATGCCAAAATTTATGAAAATTACGAGCGAAGAGACTTTACGCGCTACTCACCCGAAGTTGCCCATGAAGTTGATTTGAGATTATTCGAGGCTTATGTAGCAGAAAACGGGTACAGACCCGATGAATTTAAGGATGCCCATCCCAAAAGCCCCTTTGTATCGGGTATCAATGCGGTGGGCAAATTCAGGGAAGCCTCCAAAACAGGGAAGCCCCAAGCCCTCGAAGCCTTCGCCAAAGAATATTCGAGCAATGCCCTCGCACCCCTCGCCCTAAAGAAAGCCCAAATTTTGCGCGATGGCAATAAACCTGCTTCCATCAATGCCGGCAAACCCAAGCAAAAATCATGGGATGAACTCCTCGCATGGATTAAGCCTCAACTCCAAGCAGGACTTTGGGACGAAGCAGCACGCAAAATGTCCAAATTTGAGCAGGATTTTACCAATTATCCCGCTTATTTGGAGTTGTACGAAATACTAACACGTCCTTCCGATATGGTCAATCGCCGCCCTGTATCAGTGGTCAATTCTTCTGCCGATGAGCATATGTTGTGCCTCACAGCCGATGACAGAACCTTGTATTTTGCAGGAGATGGACGTGCCGATGGTGTAGGAAGTGATGATATTTTTATGTCAAAATTTGTAAATGGCAAATGGTCGAAGCCAAAGGTCTTGAAAGATATTTCTACCAATTACGGTGAGGTCCCGCTTTCTGTTAGTGCCGATGGCAAACGTTTGATTCTATATCAACCCATTTACGATGAAAAAACCGACGAAACCAAAGGCGGGATTGCCTATTCTGACAAAACCTCAAGAGGTTGGAGCGAACCCAAGCCCTTTCCACACCCTCTAAATACAAATTATTGGCAAGCCGATGCCCAAATGACCGCCGATGGTCAAGGCATGATTCTGACCGTCCTGCGAAGGAAAGAAGATAAGCAAACCGATATTTACTACGTACCAAAAACGGGCAATCGTTGGGGTTCACTCGTCAGTCTCGGTGCCAATGTCAATACATCCGGCAATGAACGCACGCCCTACCTCCACCCTGATATGCGTACCTTGTATTTCAGTTCCGATGGACGTGGCGGACTCGGCGGCATGGATGTATTTATGACCACCCGCGAAGGCGATTCGTGGACCTCATGGACTCGCCCCGTCAATCTTGGCAAAGACATCAATACCGCAGGTACAGATTGGGGGTACAAAATCACAGCAGATGGCAAACGCGCTTTCTTCGCATCCGGTAATCCACGACAGGATTTGTATGAAATTGACTTGCCGGAACGCTATCGCCCAAGCGAGCTTGACCCTGTTGCTGCCATAGATGCAGACGGTAATGGTAAAATCGACACCGAAACAAATGATATAGCAAAATTGGAAGCAGAAAAGGCAGCAAAAGAGAAAGAGGAAGCTGAAAAATTGGCAGCAGAAAAAGCAGCAAAAGAGAAGGAAGATGCTGAAAAATTGGCAGCTGAAAAAGCAGAAAAAGAGAAGGAAGATGCCGAAAAATTGGCAGCAGAAAAAGCAGCAAAAGAAACAGTAGAAGTCGTTGCTGTACCCGAAGTACTCGAAGTAGCTGACGTAGAAGAAGCCATAGAAAAAGGACAAACCTATGCCTTCGCCGACCTGCTTTTCGACTACAATTCCGAGCGCATCAATCCTGATTTCCACTTCAATCTCGACCAAATCGCTATTGCACTCAATGAATCCGGCACATCCATCACCGTAGCCGGGCATACCGACAGCGTAGGTTCACGCGGATACAACCAAGCCCTCTCCCAACGCAGAGCCGAATCTGTAAAGTCTTACCTCGTCAGTAAAGGTATACAATCCACCAAAATACAGGCTATCGGCTACGGTGAATCAAAACCCATCGCCGACAACGAGACCAACGAAGGTCAAGCAAAAAACCGTCGTGTAGAGATTGTTTTTGAACGATAAGTAAGAGAGAGGTGAGACGAGAGAGGTGAGAGGTGAGACAAGAGAAATTAAGTCTCACCTCTCAAGTCTCTCCTCTCAAGTCTCAAATTCTCTCGTCTCAAGTCTCTCATCTCTTGTCTCTCCTCTCAAGTCTCTCATCTCTTGTCTCTCGTCTCAAGTCTCTCGTCTCTTGTCTCTCCTCTCAAGTCTCTCATCTCTTGTCTCTCGTCTCAAGTCTCTCGTCTCTTGTCTCTCCTCTCAAGTCTCTCATCTCTTGTCTCTCGTCTCTTGTCTCTCGTCTCTCGTCTCTCGTCTCTCGTCTCTCGTCTCTACTTCTCAAATTCTCTCCATCGTCCTGTCCACGACCTTAAACTTTCCCGTATTTATTGTATTTTTGCAAAAACATTTAATAGACGAAAACAAAATATAATGAGTTGTCGGATAAATCTCTTATCTTTAGTACTCTAATCTCTCGTCTGATACATTCATTCACAATTCAAAATTAATAATTATATGAAAAAACTTCTATTCACATACTTATCTTTATTCCTTGCAGTAGGTTTAATGGCGCAATGCGACGACCTGTTTTTCTCCGAATACGTAGAAGGCTCGAACAACAATCGCGCCCTCGAAATCTACAACCCGACCAACGAAGCCGTCAATCTAAGTGACTATTCCGTCATTCGCTTCCGCAATGGTGCCACCAATATCAGTGCCAGCAACGGCGGTCCCATCGTCTTGCCCAATCGTATGTTACAGCCTTTCGATGTATATGTCGTTGCGCTTGACCGCCGCGACCCCAACGGTACAGGCTTCGACGTACCCGTATGGAACGGCTTCAACGTCTTTGAAACCGGCATCGACTCCCTTTCCGGCGAAGTCATTATAAACGGATGCACAGGCGAACCCCGCCAATTTGTACAATACGTGGACGGCAACAACCAAAACGCCTTCGAGTACGAAAGTACCTACAAAGCGCAATACGACCTCGAAGGCAAAGCCGATACCTTTGCTTCCCCCGTTTATGCCGTCAACAACCACATGAGTTTTAATGGCGACGATGCCATGTTGCTCGTCAAAGGCACAACGATTGCCAACGATGGCAGCAACGTACTCGACGTTATCGGTGTCATCGGCGAAGACCCCGGCGATACATGGATAGACCACACCGGCAGATGGATTACCCGCAACAATACCATTGTACGCCGCGCTTGGGTCAATGGCGGTACAGGACCCGTTGTACTCGCACTTGGCGATACGCTTGCCTCTGTTGAATGGGATTATAATTGCAGCGATGACTTCTCCTTCTTGGGCAGCCACCAATGTGATTGCGACCCCACATTTGTAGATATAGTCGAACCGACCAACGATATTCCCGTCAACATATTCCCCAATCCCACGAACAATCTACTGAACATCAATGCAGCAACACAAATCCAATATATCGAACTATATGATTTGACAGGCAAACGCATCACTCAACAAAACAATGCCGACTCTACTAATGATATTCAATTGAATGTCAGCAATTTACCAAGCGGCATCTATCTCGTAAATATTATTTTTAATACTAATCAAAGTACAGTTAAGAAATTTGTGGTTAAGTAACTGAACTTTGGATATTAGGTAACTGGGTAATTAGGTAATTAAGGGTTTTCTCATAAAACGTATTTTCCACCCCCCAACCCCCTCCAAAGGGGGAGAGTCTACTGATTTCCAGAGTTTTATCTCCCCCTTTGGAGGGGGTTGGGGGGTGGAAAACACGTTTTATGAAAAAGCCATT